>JAPOGE010000139.1 GCA_028283345.1 Candidatus Poseidoniales archaeon | reverse complement strand
GTGTTGAGTTATCGCTGCGCCCACAGTGAGGAGCGCAAGAAACTACTAAAGGAATTCGGCCTCAACATCTACCGGCCGACCCGCCCCGGCCAGACTTGGATTCGCACCACCGCGCTGGGCTCATACCGCGAGGTCGGCCGGGCTTGCCATTATCTCACCACCAATGAATCGAGAGTGATGATCGACGTCGGTGTCAACATCGCCAGTGATACCGACCCGATGCCATATTTCAACGCCCCCGAGGCTCTACCGTTGGAGAAATTAGATGCGGTCATTCTCACCCACGCCCACCTCGACCATGCAGGAATGCTCCCGGTGCTGTTCAAGTATGGCTACAATGGTCCGGTGTACTGCACTCCACCGACCCGGGATCTGATGCTGTTATTGCAGACCGATTACCTGAAGGTCTCCTCAGCCGAAGGTAAGCGTCCGCCATATGAGATGGAACACATTCGTGAGTGCATGAAGCACGTCGTCGATGTCGATTGGAATGTGACCACCGATGTCGCCCCAGATGTCAAAATGACCTTCCATAATGCCGGACATATCCTTGGCTCTTCATCTGTGCACCTGCACATCGGCGAAGGTAAGCACAATATCGTCTACACCGGGGACATGAAGTTCGAGAAATCGTGGTTATTCGATGCCGCCAGTGTTCGCTTCCCCAGGGTTGAGACACTGGTCATAGAATCCACCTATGGGGCGGCCGGAGATTTCCAGCCCAGCCGCGAAGAGGCCACTCAGGAATTACAGGATGTCATCCGCCGCACTATGGCTCGCAATGGCAAGATGATGTGCCCGGTATTCGCGGTCGGGCGTAGTCAGGAAGTTATGATTGCAATCGATGAACTGTTCCGCAACGGCGAGATCGAGCCGTGCAACGTCTATCTCGATGGGATGATTCAGGAAGCGACGGCAATCCATGCCTCGCACCCCAAGTATCTCACCGCAGACCTGCGTCGCAGTCTGATGCAAGATGATGATACCAACCCCTTCACCAGTAAGTGGTTCAAACAGGTCCAGGGTCGTGATATGCGGGAATCAATCATCCTCGACCCCTCACCATGCATTATTCTCGCGACCTCGGGAATGATGAATGGTGGCCCGATAATGGAATACTTCCGCAATTGGGCTGAGGCCGAGCGAAATTCACTCTGCTTCGTCGGCTACCAGGCCGAGGGAACCCTCGGTCGCCGCCTGCAGAAAGGATTTGGCGAGGTGCCGCTGAAGATAGACGGTCAGACCCATATGGTCAAGGTCGGCTGCGAAATGATCACCATCGACGGTTTCAGTGGACATTCCGACCGCAAGCAGTTAATCGACTACTTCGCGCAGATGAGCCCGAGACCGAAGAATGTCATCTGCCATCACGGCGATTACCACAAGTGCAACGAATTGGGTCATTCCCTGCGGGAGAAATTCCACGTTCGCACCTGGGCGCCGAAGAATCTAGAGACCATAAGGCTCTACTGATGAAATGGGCAATGCTCGGCAATTATTTCGGTTATTCCTCTCGATTCAAACCGTTCGCTGTGGCGTCGGATGCGGTATGATGGGCGATTATAATGGCAGGTCGAAACCATCATCCAGTGGGTCGGGTAGCCTCTGTGGCGTATCGTTTCCTTGGCCTTGACCCCCGCCATCTGAACCTGTATCTGCTGCGCCGTATTGCTTTCTGCCCACTTCGATGACTCCTGCGGTGGATCCGCCACCAACCCCGGCCTCGTCAGTCTGGTCGCCCCATGCCGACGAAATGGTGAAGACCAACAGCATGGCAGATAGAAGGAAGAAGACCATCCATGGGCTTGAGGTTGCGCTTCCCGATAGAAATACCGCGGCGAATAGCAGGGCGATTGCCCCGACGATGACCAAAGGACGGGAAATGCTCTGCACAGAGGTCGCAAGACCACCTTCTTGATGAACCCCACCGCTGCGTACCCGGACCATGTTCTCCAACGCCTCGGCACCAAAACCCCGAGCCTCCACCTGCCCGGGATGGTTGATGACCGCGGTGGCACCATGGGGGGAAAACTCCGAAGATGCCTATGACCAGGGGTTGGTCGAGTTGGGTCTGGGTGATGCCCGACTCATCCGGGTCGAAGGGGCAATGTTGCCACTGGGTTTTGAGGCGGTGCCGATTCAAGACCTGCCGATGGGGGTGCTGGTCGAGTGCCACCTCGCTGTCTCCCACTGCGAGGATGGAGCAACCGCCTGTGCCGGAGTGGCATGGGCGACCGCTACTACACCCGAGGGCGATGACTGTGCCATCGTAGCGACCCTGTCGACCGATCAGGAATTCGAGGAGACCGAAATACAACTCAAGCGCAACCTGCAACGCCGGCTGGCGAGCCGAGACCTTGAGGTCGCAGCATTCGATGTCGCAGTTGACGAAGTGACCGCAGGACCCGAGCATTACGGCGTTGCTCTCGCGGCACTGATTCTGCCAAATAGCCTGCTGATGGGTAGAGGTAGTACCGGACGGGTTCGCACCACTGGCCGCGTCGGAATCCGCCCAGCTGAACTCGACCACAAGGCGCCTGCGGCCAAAGTGATGCGTCCTGGTGGCCGTAGTGGCAGTGGTGGCAGTGGTGGCAGTGGTGGCAGTGGTGGCAGTGGTGGCAGTGAAGGCGACTCCGATTTCAGTCTCTAGGCGACAGGCTTGAAGGCCATCGCCACCTCGCACGACCATGGATTCACCACCTTGGGATGCCCTGCGATGTGGTGGGTGCGAGCAGGTTTTTGCTCGTAAGCGCGGCGCCCTGCCAAGATGTTCCCGCTGTGGCAGGTCCGGTGAGGATGGCATTACCATCGTCGGTAACGCACAAAATCCACACGAATTACAAGCGGTGATAGCGATGGCCAATGTGCCACAGGAATTACGTCTCGAGTTTGCCGAAAAATTACCGCGCCGCACTGTAGACCCAGACTTTGAATTCGCCGAGAAATCACCCCTTCACGCCATCAATGCATTGCGTGAATCTGCCGATGATGAGGGACAAATTGAGCGTGATGCTCTACAGAAGGCAATCACCCGTAACCGGATTTCTGCCAGCCCCGAACAGATTGCTGAATGGGCTGAGGCCGAAGGCTTACTACTGCGCGAGGGAGAAGGCTGTTGGCGTCTACTTGAGTGAGGCTTACAAAGGGTAGTCCGCACGCAGACTCAGGGCCCGTGGGTTAGTTTGGCTATGCTAGGAGCTTTGGGAGCTTTTGACTCCGGTTCAAATCCGGGCGGGCCCACCTCATGAAATCTCAGTGCGAACCAGATTCACTGAGTCCCTCTTCCATATGGTTGAGGTGGATTTGTGGCTGCGCCTGTGGCGACGCCGGAAGGGGCGACCT
>JAPOGE010000138.1 GCA_028283345.1 Candidatus Poseidoniales archaeon | reverse complement strand
CAGGTCATCTTCTGATTCCTTCTCACTTGCATATCTTCATTCATCTGCCACCGAGTATATCTGTATTCGCTGCCGATGTCGGCTCTGTCTGTACCCTGCATGGTACGGACGCACAAGCGTCCAACTCCCTGACTTGGCCCAATTACAGGAAGGTGATGCGATAGGCCGGTTTCGGTGATGTGCGCGGCAGGTTGTACTGGCCGTTCTTCATGGCCGAGCGTTTCCTTGCCTCAAAGCCTGAAGTCTGAACAACTTTAGCTGCCTAAGCAAAGAAGCCCCCACTAAAAAACGCGTAAATAACGATTCCAAACAAGACTATCACCACTATTACTAAGATCGCAGTAATGGTAGATATGCCAATTCCAAAACTCACTGCAGCCACCTGGATAGCCTTAGCGACTTTTGAATCAGAGAAGTTATTCGAATGAGTGGTTGTTTCTTTTTCTGAAGTAGCAGTTCCTATGTCGAGGTGTTCTTTACGATGACTGTATCCCATAATAGTCAAAAATAATGAACCCGGAACCATTAGACAGCAGGAATAAAAGACCCGTTTCGCCATTTCAGTCTCCCATAGAAATTCATCCGAGTCGCAAGAAATAGCTTCTTCACCGTCAACCATAATGGTGCTACGATATTCTTCAGGGCACATTGAATCCATAGTGAATGCACTGAAAAATACCACGATTGCTAGGATTCCTAGGACTATTCCAGTAATTGAAATTGCCAATGATATTTGATTTTGCGTAATATCTATTGAAATCGGGCCACTAGTATTGTCAACCTCTGAAGTGCTCTGTTTAGTTGAACAAGTTGGGCATGTTACCAATCCTTGAAATGAACGCGGTATTCTGAGTCTGGATTTGCAGTTGTTGCAGTTGAATTCTATTTTCTCTTCAATTTCTTCTGAATCATATTCTTCCAACCTTTGGATCAATACGCTCTTATTTCCAGAAACGGGTTGGCCTCGTTCTCTCAGCAAATCTTTTAATTCAACAACAGTCATTCCTTCTAACTCTGAAGCCATGCTATTTCCAAATACTACTACTGAATAAGGTTTGAGCCGGCATAGAGTTCAAGGGGAACTCTTGGTAACGCCGGTAATGCTATCGGTACCGTAGTATAGACGCACAAGCGTCCTCACCCTGCTCTTGGTGAGGGTCATGACACAGAAGGCATGATTATCCACAACAGCTCGCTAGGCGGCATATGGCCGATTGGGATGTCATCGTGATCGGCTCGGGAGCAGGTGGTCTGGGTGCAGCCGTGGCTCTCTCCAATGTCGGGAAGCGTGTGCTGGTTCTTGAGCAGCATTATCTCCCCGGGGGATGGACTCACACCTTCGCATTGAAGGGGCACAAGTTCAGCCCTGGAGTACATTACATCGGTGGGTTGGAGGAAGGAGGTCCATCGCGACAACTGTTCGAAGGACTGGGGGTTGGCGGCGACATTGAATTCTGCGAACTCAATCCAGATGGCTATGACCATGTTGTCTTCCCTGACGAGACCTTCGACATCCCACGCGGCCGTGAGAAGTTCATGCGTCGTCTGATAGACCGTTTCCCTGATGAGCAAAAGGGCATTGAGGGCTACTTCGACCTGATGGTGAAGATTGACCGAGGCATTGCCAAGGCCTTGAGGGTCAAGGGTCCTCTAGGTGCTGTGAAACTCGTTTTCAGTGAACCATCTATGGTCTTCAAGGGAATGAAGCCAGCATCACAGATGATAGATCGCTACGTGAAGGATGTGAAACTCAAGGCGATTCTCGAGGTTCGCTCTGGTGACCACGGCATGTCACCTGCTAGAGTACCGTTCGCCCAGCATGTGGCCATTGAAGGGCATTACTGGGAAGGGGCGTGGTATCCCAAAGGAGGAGGTGGGGCGATTCCCAGGGCCTTCATCTCACGCCTGAAGAGCAAGGGTGGGGAAATACGCGTCAGAGCGAGGGTTGAGAAGATCCTGATCGAAGGCACCGGCAAGCAGCGCCGCGCCGTTGGCGTCAGGATGGAGGACGGAGAGCAGATTCGAGCCAAATACGTGCTTTCAAACGCCGATGCCTGGATCACTTACAACGACCTCGTCGGCGGTGAGAATCTGTCGAAGAAATTGGCCAAGCGTATGACGAGACTTGAGCCCTCAATCAGTGCACTCAGCCTCTACCTCGCCACGGATCTCGATGTCGATGCCCTTGGACTGGACTCGGGGAATTATTGGATTCTGAACAATCCCAGCGTGGATGCAACCTATCGTCTGGCCAATGAGGATGTCATCGACGGAGAAGGGGCATTTCCCGGTGGATTCCTGACCGTGACCACCAAGAAGGACCCGAGCAAGATGAAGGATGGAATCCACACGATCGAGGCTTTCACCTTCGTGCCCTATTCACCCTTCGAGCGCTGGAAGAACAGCGAGACCGAGAAACGACCTGCGGAATATGATGAGATCAAGCAGCGTCTGATCGAGAGGATGCTCAAGACCGTGGAAGGAGTGGTTCCGGGAATACGGGACCATCTGGTGCTCTGCGAACTGGGAACTCCGCTGACCAATGTTCACTATGTCAATTCCTACCGCGGCAACCTGTATGCCACAGCCAAGTCGAAGCAGCAGATCGGACTTGGTGCTCTGCCGGTAGAAACCGAGATTGCTGGCTTGTACCACTGCGGGCAATCAACCGCTGCTCACGGGGTTCTCGGTGCATTGTTCACCGGTGTGATGGCGGCGTCGAAGATCAGCGGTGAGAGTGTGAAGAAGATCCTCTCATTCAGCGATGAGGGGAGGGTGAAACTACATCAGTGATTATTCTGAGCTGATTCACTCACAGTTGAATCCATCTCTTCGGTGGACACACAAGCGTCCAGTAGTGCAATGGGTAGTCACTGAACATACCTTGTGAGTCAAGTGCTCAGCCCTTTGAAATCGATACGTAGCCGCTGCAAAGGGCGAAGTAATGTACTGGCATCTATACGGAGCGTTGTGTGTAATCAACTCAGCCCGGAACAAATCGCTGAACGGTTGCATAATAATGTGTACCAATATTTTGCCCACAATGTGAATTCAAGAGATCTTGGTGATGATTACAATTTTCTTGAATGTCAACAAGCAGAATCATTCCTAAGGGCAATTGCACATGCATTCGGATGGGAAACTCCTCAGATGAACCAAGCAATAGACTTTGAATATTATCTTTCAGAAATGAACGCCGAAGAACCGGAAGATACAGATTTTACCATAAATCTAGAAACTGGTGAAGTAACCGAGGTTGCTAAAACTCGTGGTTGGGTTGATTGTGCAATTCTAAATATTGAGAGTTCGGTGCTTTGGGAAATGAAATCCCCTACAAATCTGAATGGATATCCTCGGCCTTTGACACCTTCCAACCTGCGACAATTGAGG
>JAPOGE010000137.1 GCA_028283345.1 Candidatus Poseidoniales archaeon | reverse complement strand
GGCTTCCTGCGCGCCTCGAAAGGTGAGGTGGAAATCGAATTGGTGATCAAGGATGGAGTGCCGGTCGGAATGCGCGCCGCCGAAGGTGCGGATCTGGCCAACGCGATTTACGAATTCTCGGGACCAGGAATGGCACTCGACCTGCACCGTTTGGAGCGCGCCGGGGTTCTCGCCGCACTGGCGGGCTCGATGCAAGGGTGGTCATTGGGAAAATTCTGCGACGAGATGACGACCGGCCGCACCAAGTCGGAGAACCGCAGGGCAGTTCTGGCGCACCGCCTCGACAAATTATTCGGTTTTCCGGCGGCGATTGAAGCGCTGACCAGCAGCCGAGCCAAGTGGGCACTCGATGAGAGTGCACAAGTCGGCTCTTCCAACCTGGTTCCCATCACCACCGCAGCCAGTGTACTGCGACCAATCGACAATACCCTCGCCAATGCTCTGGCCAAGGCCGAGAAGGACCTCAATGTCTCAAACAAAATTATTTCGCGGCTTGAACGCAAATCCACGGCCAGTGCAAAAATCGCTGAATCCAGCCAGGATGAGTTGCGCTTGGCCAATGACAGAATTGCTGAACTGCGCGCCTTAATCGAGGGATTGAACGCCGATGTCGATGGTCTGCAAGCGAAGATCCGGGAAGAGGAGATGGAACAAACCGAGGCCAATGAGCGCTCGAGCAAGTTGGCGAAACGGGTGACCTTCCTCGAACACCAACTCAGTGAGCGAGCCGCGGAACTGGCCAAGACAATCGGTGATGCGGACTCCAGTGAAGACCTGCGCAAAAACTTGGAGGAAATGATCGAGAAGGAAGTATCACTCAATTCGGAATTGGCTGCTGGTGCCGAGCGCCTGACCACGATTCGTGACCAACTCGAGGCCGATGAGCGCCGCCAGCGGCTGTTGAGTGAGCAGGTTGCGGTAATGCGAGACCGCCACCGCCAAGTGCAGGCCGAAACCCAAGAGGCAGAAATCCGTCTCGCCGAGCGCCGCGATGAAATCACCTCCTTGGAAGATGAGGCGCACAGCAGTAGAAAGTTGATGCTCGACCACGAGACCCGTTCGCATCAGGCCGAAGTTCGCAGTGGTCAGGCGCAGACCGAGATACGGGAACTGATGGAAGAGCGACGCACGGTTCTACGAGAATTGGGTGACATGGGCGCCCGTCGCGGCCAAGCCGAGGCGGAATTGCGTTCGTTGATCGAGCAATGTGAGGAATTACGCGAAGCGCACGAGGAGGCGCTCGACGATATCGATGAGGCGGAGGTGATTCGAGCGCGCATGAATAAGGAGCCTTTAGCGATGGCATTACTGGGCGAAGAGGATTCGTTCAAAGCCTTGGGACCAGTGCTGGAACGGCTTGAGCACGCCCGCAGCCTCGGCTATTCGGTCATCCTGCTCGACCGGGCGGTCGAGCGTGGCCTGGCGGTGATTCAGCATACCGTTGAACACGTCGCCAAAACCCCCCGCTATCTGCTCTCAAACGAGGTCATGGAACTGCTTGAACGGCAATCACCCGAGACCGCCGGAACGGTGCGTGGATTGACTAGGTGGTCAGTGCAACAGCGCTTGGAGCACCGTCTGGGAGAGACCGTCAGCCATGTCGTACTCGACCTTGAGCTCCTGCTCGAAGATTTTGAGATGAGTATCACGATGTTGCGCCGCCTGCGCCAGGTGCTCGACAATCTCGAAACCCTCGGCGTGCCCAGTGAAGAACTGGCAACCCTGCGACAAGCGACCAATAAGCCCGAATCGCTACCACAGATCTCCCTCGGTACTCGTGGCATGATAAGGCGAGCTCTCGACGATATCTACATGGAAGCCGACCTGCGTGATGCGGGGATGGCGGTGCGCCTTGAGCAGACCACCAAAGTGCTAGAGGAACTGATCGACCAGATTGACAGCACCGGGCTTTCCAGCGGTACCCCGAAAGGTCCGTTATGGGACTTCCAGCGCAGTGGACTGCTACCGCACGAGATGCACGATGGGGCGACTCCGGTCGCGGTACCTTTGGATGCGCTCGAAGACATGAATCGAGAAATCGGCGCCCTACCCGGAATTGAGAGTTATGCGGCGAGCGCTGATGATGTCGCGGCCACCGCCGCCACCACAACCTCCGATGAGAGTGATGACTCAGGTCTGAGCCAGGAAGAGGTCATCGCCGTAGCCCATGTCGAGCGGGTCAGCGATTCGCCGATCTGGGAGGAGATGCCCGAGCCCGAAGATGATCCCCGGCCCGATACACCGATGGTGGCGACCACCCCCATGGTGACCGCCGATATGCTGCCCAGCGGCGACGAACACGATGAGCGGGCGGCGCTGGAGCAGGAACTTGCCCGCCTCGATGTCGAGTGGAAGCGCCGTGGCGGAACCCGGGAGGATGGGGGAAGTGCTGGAAGTGACTCTACCACCGCTGATGATGCGGGGCTGGAAACCTCGGCATCAGCGAGTGCTCTTGCCGACTTGGAATCCGATCTAGCCGACCTCGAAATCTGAGGTGAGAGAATGTCCGAGCAGCCATCTGAGGGCAACACCTCTGCCATCACATCCACCGATGACACCCCTGCTGTGACCGCCGCCACCGAGACCTCCACCACCGAGACCACCGCCACCGAGACCGCCGCCACCGAGACCGCCGCCACCGAGACCTCCGCCACCGAGACCGCCGCCACCGAGACCGCCGCCACCGAGACCACAACCCTGGCTGGGCGGACTGAGGTCATCGGCCGCACCTATCCGAGTTGGGTGGAGAAACTCATTTTTCTGTCGGCGGTGGGCGGAGCGATCTGGCTCAGTCTGTGGATCTGGCAGAGCAGTGACTGGCATGTCGCGGGAAAATGGACGGTGAGTCTCTGTGGCCTGCCAATTCTGGTATTGATCATCACGGAGGCCATTGGCAGAGTTATTCAATCAAGGGTTCCCAGATAAGTGCAACTATTTTCGACGGGATTCGTCGGTCGCCTGACGGCGAAAGCCAAAATTCCAAGGTATTCAAATTGGCCTTCGGAGGGAGAGCACAAGCCGTGCAGGGGGTGGCAACCTTCTAAACGGGAAGGATGTTCTCGGCGTCTGAATCCTGCTCCAGTTGAGGTGTTTCCATGGCCGCCGCGAATCGTAAAATACGCCGTACCACCCTGCTGGTAGGGTTCTACGGGGTATTGCTGATTCTCCTGTTGACGGTGGTCTCATCCTATGTCGAACTGGATAATAAATCACAGTTGTCGGCATACGATGATGGGTGGAACGATATCTCGGCATTTCACGATGAGGTCGAGGCTTTCGATGGTGTGGTGACCAACAGCGTAGTCTCCTCCCCCTTGCTCCTAGCTGAGATTGAGGACCCTTCACACACCCTTTTCGTGATTTCCGGGGTTGAGCGTGACACCCTTTCCCTCCCCCATTTCGATGATGATGGTTTCATCTCCTTTTCCGACGCCGATGGCTATTCGGATGCCGA
>JAPOGE010000136.1 GCA_028283345.1 Candidatus Poseidoniales archaeon | reverse complement strand
CGGGGGGCTGCCGTGGCTGGTGGCGACCTGGATTCCGGTCCTGCTGGGGTTGTGGCTCGGATACCGGCATCTGGTCCCTGCTTGGAAAGATATGGAGCAGCCACTGCAACTGGTGGTACTGGGCCGTAGAGGATTCAAAATCGTCACGGGCTACCTGATTCTGCTCTACGTCTCGTTCTACTTCTTCATCATCCCATACAACCAGACTCTTTCCCGGTCCAAAGGAGGGATGGGCCTTGATGAAGCACTGTTCCCGGGCACGCCCCAGATTGTCATCACCATCTTCGCATACCTGCTGGTAATCGTCCTGCTATACTTCCGAGGAAGGCCAGCGCCTACGCCTATGATGGAGGGGATTGAGAATGAGAAGCGGAATATGTTCCGTGTCCTGTTGGCAATCGTCGCACTCTCTCTGGTCATGGGTGCGGTCCCAATCGTGCCACTCATCATCGTGAGTTTCATCTTCATCCCAGTTCTGGGTATACTTCTCTTTCTGAAGCACGGAATATCATGGAAGGCTGACAATACACAGTCAGTCAGAGTTGCTGGTGAAGAAACCTATGCTCATCCTTTGAAATAAGTGCTCAACGCACTGATTCAAGTAGTACGACTCAGAGGAGTTACGTAGTGACTACTGAGTGAGTAGTCGCTCAGTTGCCTTTTTCTTGGGCAAATGAACTTGATTTCCAAAATTGACCTTAAGGGTTCACCTCCTCCCCATAAAGAAACAATTCCTGAACTCAGGCGTGCGCGTAAAACACGCAAAGGCCGAACGTCGTAGCGATTCGTAGTCGCCTGACTTGCTTGGCTGGAAGGTGAGCACTGGACTGAGCCACGCCAGAGGTGAGGGAAGTGCGAAGTACAGTAAAATACGATTATCCTGAGGTACGAGCAGGATTGAAGCGTATCGAGGCGGACTTGCTCGTACCGGAAAAACGCTCGTAGCGCTTATTGCGAATGCTCGGCTAAGCCTCTTGCCTGCTTTTTATTGCTTAATGGCAACAGCCTTGCACTCGCATTCGAGCGTTTTTCCTCTCGGGCGACATACGTAATGCTACGTATTATTCGGTCGCCCTCACTAGAAGGTGGACTCCCACTCTTCGATGTTCTGCATGGTCTCCCATGTCTCATCGTCCATCGAACCACGGAGTTTGAGAACTTCACGAGCCAGTAACCAGTAGACCAAGGCCAATGATTTGCGACCCTTGTTATTAGCCGGCAGGGCAAGGTCGACATTGCGCAGGTTGTTATTTGCATCACAGATTCCAACGATTGGCAAACCGTTGCTGACAGCCTCGGAAAGTGGTTGTTGGTCAGCGGCCGGGTCGGTCACCATGATCACCTCGGGCTCGACATAGGTTGGGAGCGTCGGATTGGTTAAACTTCCAGGAATAAATCGGCCGACGGCTGAAATCGCTCCTACCGCCTCCGCGAACTTTCTCGCTGGCCTCTGGCCGTATTGCCGAGCACTGACCACCATCACCCGAGAGATGTCGTAACGGGAAAGGAATTCAGCGACGACACGGATACGCTCGTCGGTGATATTGATGTCGAGCAGGTACAGACCATCGTCTCGCACACCCTCGATGAAGCGTTTCATATCGGCGCTCTTCTGGCGGGTTCCGATATTCACCGCGTGGGTCTCATAGGTCTCAAGAGATACGAGGGGGCTTGCAGTCTCACTCATTTTTAATGCCTCAGCGGCCGTTCCACTCGCACCCCCTTGATAACCGCTTCGCACCTCCCATAGGGGCGAAAAGTTCTCCCTCGGGCCATATTCTCGTTGAACTTTACAAGGGAACCTTCAACACCATCGCTGATAGGGGAGATATGTGAACGGGCAATCCAATCGGCTTCGGACGATGGAGAGGACACAGGGGTGAGGTAGTTGAAGGATACTTCTGCAACAGCAACTCCAGGGGATGATGGCATCTGGAGGACCCTTGATGGAGAAGCACTTCACGTATCTGCATCGGATATCGAGAGGCATGCCTACTGCCCGCTGTCGTGGCATCTCGCCAGCACTGGTGTAGCCGGGATCGGTCACGCAATTGAAAGCGGTATCGGGAAGCATAAGGAGATTCACGAACTGATGAAGATGTACAAAAGGGCACGAATCATCTCATTTCGTGAGACGACGATATGGTCGTGGTGGTTTGCGATTATTCTCGGCTTCTCCATCGATGCATTCGCCTTCTACTCCATAGACAGATACTTCACAGTAGCCGAACTTGCCCGCTATCTCGTCTCTCTGGGATTGATTTGGTTATCTCTGGGAATCTCCATGCTCATTCTACCTTGGCGGGAAATGTTCGGATTCGGCCAGCCTGCGGTCAGGAAGATGGACCCCGAGCGAAAACTCTTGTTCAAACCGTTATTTGACTCGAGTGAATTCCGCGGCGGCTGGTCGGAAGGCGGTAAAGTCGAGGCCGGCCTGTACTTTGCCGCGATGGTAACCACACTACACGGTGTGGCGCTTTGGTGGGCGACCAACCGCGAACAGGCAGGTTATATTCTACTGATGGTGGCGCTGTTGTGGACGCTGCTCTCGGCTTGGCGCCTGCAGAAGATGCTGGTGGCTGAAACCGAGTTGGACCTCACCCGCTATGAGGCGGGGCTGGATGAAGATTCCGATATTGCCTATTCAGACGATTCCGATTCCGCTGAACTACTCAAGGATGAGAATACCGGATTGAGAGGCCGTCCCGACCAGATAGTCATCATCGATGGTGAGTTCATTCCGCTCGAACAGAAGACCGGGAGAATTCCGCGCGACCCCCACCTCTCCCATACCATGCAACTGCTCGCCTATCTGCAACTGGTCGAGAATAATACCGGACGCGCCCCCCCATTTGGGGTTTTGAGGTATGGTGAAGACTCGATTTTCCAAATTGATTGGGATGAAGAGGCGAGAGGGAAACTCCACGACCGCTTGACCGAGATTCAACGCTTGATGGTAGAAGGAGGAGCAAAGCGTGACCACGACCGGCCAGGAAAATGTCGAAATTGCAGTCGTAAGCATGCCTGCTCTGAATCTCTGGCCTAATCGAAGGTACATTCATCCTCAGAGGGATATTTGGTGCAGTCTCTGACCACCGTGATCTGTATCAAAAATTCATCGTAGAATTGTTGAACGAATAAATCCACACCATAGCCGCGGGCATCGACCTCCAAAGTCCAGGTGCCCGAATTGAATGGTTTGAATTCACGGGTTTCGGGCGGCCTGGTGGTGTTGGTGGCATTGACCGACCAGAATACCGTGCCATCGGCTTCCAGCAGACGCGCATTGACGTAGCGGACATTGTTGACTGGAAGACTTTCGGTCTGGTCGGCAAAGGCCATCGAGGTGCGGAAGTATATCCTCAGTTCGGACACGGTATCGTTGATGATGATCTCTTCAGAATCATAATACGCCGAGGGGGTGATGCCGGTGAAGGTATTGTTCAAACTATATTTTTGCGTCATTGAATCCGAGACCGGGGCATCGCGCAGTGCTTCAAGAAATTCGCG
>JAPOGE010000135.1 GCA_028283345.1 Candidatus Poseidoniales archaeon | reverse complement strand
GCCGACCGTATCGAGCAACTGATTACAGGTCATGAGATTCGCCATCAATTATTACTGGCGATAAAGGAAATGGTGCTTGAGCACCATATCTCGGTGCCATCACTGATACCGTGGTTACAGACCAATGAGCCGGCCTCGGTGCACCATCTCCTGGTCAGGGCTGCGGTATGTGCCCGTAATGGAGAGCGCTTGGAAGCGGCGCGAATCTATTCTCAGGCCGGAAATACTCGCAGCGAATTAAAATTTGATGAGTGCATTTCATTATTGCGAACCAGTTTGATTCATTTCGCACATGCCGAGAACTGGGTCGAAGCTAACAAAGTGTTAGAGCAGACCTTGGAATTGTCGCCGTCGTTGACACCACACTTCAAGTTATACCTCAAGGTGCAGTACTACGCCTCGCAGAATCAGCATGATAAGGCCAAACAAATATTGTTGGAGGCATCTATGGACGATGTCGAACGAAAGGCATTCAATGACGACGGTGAGTTGGAATTACGTACCTTTAACGAGCCTTCGGTCGAGAAGTTGGATCGTCTGATGCGCTATCCTATTTCTCGAAAACTACCAGAGGAGCCATTTCAAGGGCGAATACGTGCGGCGATGCGCTCGTGCGAGCGCCGAGGGCGGCGGCAGAGCAAGGTTTCTGAAATCGAGCGTTCCTACAATGAGAGTGTTCGCGCTGAAGACCTTAACAGCCTGTATATTCTCGCCACCGAGCAATCGGATATCGACCCATTGCGCGGATTGGCGCTGCTTGATCGAGCGATACACAGCGGACAGATTCTTGCGCATAAGGCAAAGAAATTGAAGAATTCGATGATCAGTCTCTACCAGCGATACAGCGAAGATCTGGCGGTCAGCGACCGACGATTATTGCGTAATCTATCACTGCAGAATCTGGTTGTCGTCGACACCAACATTCTCATCGATGCCCTGCAACGGCGAATTGCCCAGTCGCTGGAGATGAGTAGCGATATCCGGCTGGATTTGGTGGGTCATCGGCATTTCCACCACATGCTGTTATACTTCGCAAAGCAGAATCGGTTGGTGCTACACGTCACCGCCACCGCCGAGGCCGAATTGCGTGCCTTTGTCGACAAGGAAGGAAGGCTACTCTCATTATTCGATGAGATGTTCATCAACCCGGAGAGTTGGGCTGAGGCCACCTCAAGTGAGAAAATCGAGGCAATCATAAGCGGCATTCTCAAGGATTTCAATACTTGGAAGGTACCGCGCGCCGCTCCGGTGCACAAGACGGTTGAGTTGGCCGAACTTGAGGATTTTTTACTCGGGCACCGCGAGATTTACGAGCAACTCACAGATTTCAAGTTGCAACGCTCACATGGTAACCGCTCGGTGCTCGGCAAGCACGAAGAGGCTATCTTCCCCGAGGCCGGAGATATCGAAATAATGCTTACCTGCGCCAATATGGCGGGGATGTCGCTGCCGAAGATCGGCTCGATCATCGTCGCTTCCCAAGATAGTGATTTCACTCATGTAACCAGGGCTTTCGAGGATGAATTCGGCTTTACCGTGGCCAAGAATACCAAGCAGTTACGGCAGTTACTCCTCACTTGAATTATTCCCACTCAAGTGCTTGGAAAAGCATATTTAACAATTTCTATAATCGCATCACATTCTTCATCACTCAGGGATGAAGGTAGCCTGATGTCGAGTAATCTTTTCATTATCGAATCAGTTGAGTCTAGAGTTTGAGGTGGTAAATATGACCAGTGGCAATGAATACTGGTGAATCCGGACGCCTCTTCGGCACCGAACCATTTGATCTGTAGACCCAATGAATTGGCAGTATGGATCGCTGCATTGATTTCACTTGACTCGTGCTGGGAAATGAATTGAATCGAGGTTGGTGCCGGTTGTATCATACGTGATACATTTGGCACACTTAAGCCTTCGATAGAAGAAATGCCAGTTGCAATTCTCCGGTGAATCGAATTCCATTGCTCGATACGTTGCTGCAGAATCGGTAGTTGTGATAATACCGCTGCCGCACTGATCTCGTTCAATCGCATCGAGTAGTTCGGAGTTTTTCCGGCCCATTTGCTGAGCACCTCATCATCTGGGCGAGATTGGTGTTGTCGATACAACATGTAACTGCCTGACATGAGTATCACCCGGGCCGCAATATCCTCATCATCGGTCAATATCATCCCTCCTTCTCCACCGTTCACCTGCTTGTACGTCTGCAAAGAAAAACAACTCACATCACCCAGAGTCCCCATCGCACGGCCATTCCATTTTGCCCCGAGCACATGGGCACAATCTTCGATTAACACGAGGTTATTTCCCCGTACAATCTTCAGAACTTCATCCATATCTGGAATGTGGCCACGCATATAAGATAGCAAAAGTATCCGTGAACCGGTAGTCTTCACCGCATTCAGCAAGGAGTCGAGGTCGATGACCAGTTCCGCTGAGGTATCGAGTAATATCGCCTCAGCCCCACAGTGCTTAATCGCTCCAGGCACTGGAGCGAGTGTGAAGGCGTTCATCATCACCGGTTCACCATTGGTCACTCCCACGGCCACAAGCGCAAGGAATAGTGCACAACCACCTGAGTTAACTGCAATAGCATATTTCTTGCCGTGAATCTGGGCGAATTCCTGCTCTAATTTTGCGACATAAGAGTCGAGCCCGACCGATTCGCCGTATCTGAACAGATTACCACTGCTGAGAATCTCAGCAATTGCTGCCACTCCATCAGGGGGAATCGGGTCGACCGCGGACAGAGAAAAATCCAGTGGCTCCGGCACCTTGTCCATGCTATGCCCAAGGTCGCGGCGTTGAAGTCACTTTTGTAGGTTAAAGGGGATGATGATAGTTTGGAAACTGCTATCATAGGGAAGCGCTGGCAATGAATCGGTGATGCGATGAGGCTACCCTTCAGTCCGGTCATACTCCCTTGGCACGAGGACTTGGTCGATGAACCAAAATTGATTGGCGAATTCATCATTCGCTCGATGCACGAGAACCGCAATCCCTTACTCCCGATGATGGAGGATAAATATGCGGCACGAGAATATGTTCTTTCCAAATCCGCCTGCAAGGTGACCGAATTGTTCCACTGGTCGGAAAAAATCCCGATCAGATTACCGTGGGATGAACTCCCTTCAAGGTGCGTAATCAAAACTAATCACTGGTCCGGTGATGGTATTTTCATTATCGACGATGGGGAAGAAGCGATTGGAGGGGTAAAGAAAGGCATGGCCATCAATGAGATCTATCGCGTGGTGCGCGCGATGCGTGACCAAGATGGGAACCGCTGGTCAAGGCGAAAAATCGAGCGAAAATTGACCCGCCTGGTGCGGCGTCGCTATCCCTTTTTGTATGAATGGGCAGTGCGCGCAATCGACCCAAGAGGGGTGCTGGTCGAGGAATTATTACTGAATAAAGAGGGTTGTACCCCTGATGACATCAAGGTCCACTGTTTTTATGGTAAGGCCGGGTTCATCCAATATGGGATCGGTGAATGCGCTTCGGTAAAACAAAACCGCCAGCATCCGTTGGGC
>JAPOGE010000134.1 GCA_028283345.1 Candidatus Poseidoniales archaeon | reverse complement strand
CTTGCCGTTCGAGCCGGCGACGTGAATCGCCGCCAGGCCCCGCTCAGGATTACCCATCTCATCGAGTAGAGACTGGGTTGAGGCCAGCCCCAGCGCCATGCCGCGCCCACGACACGATTCCAACCACGAGCGAACCATTCGATCTCCCCACGACATCCTTCGCCTTTCCCTCGGCATTCAGTTCTCGATTTCCGGAATCCCCTCGTTTCTCGGGCCTTGGCGCCAAGCCGGCACCGGTGGAGCGGCTGTGACCGGGTTCAGCAATCAACCTTCGGCAACGCCATCCTATAGGATGGCGCTGAGCGAAGCCATCAAAAGCGCTGTCCATGACCCAGCGTCGATGGCAGAGACAGCACCAAGGGTCGACCGCATTGCCCAGGCCAATGCGGAATTAGCGGCGGAGGACAACGTGTGGCAGGCGATGAAGGAGCAGGCGAGGTCGATTCTCGGGATGGCCGGGATGTTTGTCATCACCATCATGTTGGCAATCATCCTGCAACCGTTCTACACCTTGGCCGGTATGGAGGCTTTCGGTGAGGCCGGCGCCAGCCAGGCGCGCTATGTGATCCTCGAGTTGTTGGCGATTCTCGCCTTCACGGCGCTGATAATCATGCTGGCGCGGTGGAAGAAGGAGTGGATAATCAAGTATGGAATCCTGTTCGTCATCTTCATCGCCCTCTCCTATGCGACCGTACCACTGGCACACTACATCATCGCCCCGATAGAGGACCCGACCCAGTTGGAATGGGCCAACCCAGCCGATTCGGATGAGCAGTTGATGGATTTCCTCGGACCGAGTGAGTACATCACCGTGGTCGAGCAGGAAAATGCTAACCGAACCGGGGTGATTTTCACAATATCCAAGCAAAGTGGCGCCGGTGAAGCCCCGCTATGGAGCGATACTTACCATGAATCAACATACCAATCCGTCCATGCCTACCTGACTCAGGATGAAAATCTGGGTTTCACCGATGGCGTCAATTTCTGGTTCATCAATCCGGACACCGGAGAGAAACTACTCCCCGACGATAACCGCTCTTGTATGGTGATGTTGGAAGGGCCTGAATGCCGGATGATATTCACCCATGAAGGCTCACCTTATACCTTGGATTTCGACGGAAACCTGCACCGTTTCCACCCTAATCCGGCAATCAACTCAAGTGATAGCTGGGAGTTATCCCCTAAATTGGATTTGAGAAATGGCTATCTCAGCGGCCGGGTGATAGGGGGAGATAAATTACTGGTCGTCACCTCAAGCCAAGTGGTATTTGCTGAAATCCCTACTGAAACAAAAAATCTTGACAATGACAGGGTAATCACTGTGGTCGACCACATCTGGAATTTCACCGCCGATGATGATAACCTTTTCACCTCCTTTGACTGGGGATTCTCGCCCCATGCAGGGGTTGCCAATGAGAACAACACCGGCGAGCAGATGATGCTACTGCTGGGAACCGAGGATGGCGACGTGTTCGGATTCGAATTCAATCTCAGTGGCGACGGCGCGGTCTTGCCGGCCGAATGGATGAACCTCGACGGCAATTCCGCAATCAGCGGTGAAGTGACTGCGGTACGGCTGGCCGATTACAACTTAGGTGGTCTGAACGATGTCTTCGTCATTGATGATGATGGGCTGAAGATGTTCAGTGGTCATTCCTTGGTCCTACGGCTGGAGGATTCGAGTACCACCGGCCGAGCGATAATGGTGGTAGATGACCCCACCAGTAATTCCTCCACTTTCATCGAGGTGCGAGGCCGTGCGGCCAGTGCCAGTGGTACGGCCGGCGATGATTCAACCGGAGGGAGTGGCTGGTCACAAGCCAGTCTGGGTGAGGTCAACCTCGCCCAACCCTTCTCCTACGACGACATGGCGAGTCTGGTCGGCGTCCTGGTCAGCACGGTGCTGATGGTCCTGCTGTGGAAGCACCCGGAATGGTATGTGGTCAACACCGTCGGGATTATGGTCGGCGGAGGGGTGATCACCATGCTGGGAACCAGTTTCGTGCCTTGGCTCATTATCCTGTTCATGGTCATGGCCGCAATCTATGATGCGTGGGCGGTCTACCACTCCAAGCATATGCTGGAATTGGCCGATACCATGATTGGGCTCAATCTGCCGATTCTTCTGGTCGCTCCCCAAGACAGCGGCTATTCCTTCTTGGCCGAAGGAGATGACCGAATGCGCGGTGCCGCCGGCGCAGCCAGCGCCGAGCCCACCACGACCGGTGAGGCCGGCGAGGCCGTCACCGGTGATTCCGGTGATTCTGTGGCCAAGGCTGGAGAGTCCACCACGACCGGTGAGGCCGGCGAGACCGCCGAGCCCATTGCGGCCGGCGTAGCCGATGATTCTGCCAGCGATGCCGGCTTCAAGGCCAAGGCCGCAACCTCAGCTGCTGCCACCGCTACCGCCGGTGGGTCGGGCAAGAAGAAGAAGGACAAAGGCAGTCAGGATGCGATGTTCATGGGCCTGGGAGATGTCATCTTCCCGGGGATGTTGGTGATTTCAGCGATGACCTATCTGGCACCCATCGGTGGGGCCAGCGACGCATTACTGGTCGGCTTGGGGGCAATGCTGGGTGGATTAGCCGGCTATTTCGTGCTGATGACCTATGTCGCCCGTGGTCAACCACAGGCCGGACTACCCCTGCTCAATGGTGGGGCGATACTGGGATACCTCATCGCCGCGGTGGCGTTAATCGGCACCAAAGCGCTGGAGTTAAATTTCACCTTCTGATTATTGCAAATGCTTATGATTACAAGAAAAAATGAGGAATCATAATGCTGCCGATGTCGATGTTCCGCGAGAACGCCGACACCATCCGTGCCGACCATGACAAGCGTGGTATTACTCACGACAGCATCGATGCGGTAATCCGTCTCGACGGGGAATGGAAGAGCGCCCTGCACGAGATGGAGATGGAGCGACGAGAGCGCAATACTGCCGCCAAGGGTATCGCCGAGGCCAAGAAGGCCGGCGATGCCGCCACCGCCGACAAGATCATCGCCGAGGTCGGCGATTTGGGAGACCGGATATCTTCCCTCGATGAGCGAGCCTCAGCACTGGTGGCTGAGCGAGACGCCCTGCGGATGCGGATTCCCAATATACTGCACGAGGCGGTGCCGGTGGGAGTCGATGCCGGGGGAAATACCCAGCATTCGGTGCATGGGCGGAAGCCTGAGTTCGATTTCGAGCCGCGCCCCCACAACGAGATAATCGAGATGAACAAATGGGTTGAACTTGAGCGGGCGGCGAAGATTGCCGGCAGTCGATTCTACTTCCTCAAAGGGGATTTGGCCAGACTGGAGATGGCTCTGCAGTCCTATGCGGTCGACTTCCTGTGCAAGCGTGGCTATACCCTGGTGCAACCACCGGCGATGATGAACCGGCTTGCCTACGAGGGGGTCACTGACCTGGCCGACTTCGAGACCGTGATGTATGGGGTCGAGCCGGACGAGTTGTACATGATAGCGACCTCTGAGCACCCGCTGACGGCGATGTACATGGATGAGGTCATCGAGCCCTCCCTATTGCCCATCAAGATGGTC
>JAPOGE010000133.1 GCA_028283345.1 Candidatus Poseidoniales archaeon | reverse complement strand
GGAATTGCCATTTCAGGACAATGATCAGTGAACTGCTCATCGCGTTGGTGACGGTGCAGGAAATCGTGATTTCTTCAAGTGAGGCCAGGGTTGTGTCGATTGAATCCGGAGAACAGGAGATGTCGACTTCGGCGACATTCTTGTTAGCATCATTTGGCCAATGGTCGACCATCACCGCTCCAGAACTGGAATTGTCACCAAATCCATCTCCATCACTATCAGCCCACTGCGAAATCACGGTGGGAAAGGCATCGAATTCATCAGCCCAGCCATCGCGGTCGCTATCGATGCAGCCATACTTTCCGCCACCGGTCGAATCACCGGGTGAGGAAGGGCAAGCATCTGCTTGGCTGCCATTCGGGTTATCGCCGAAACCATCGCTGTCGAGATCCGTCCATTGAGAAGACTCATTTGGAAAGGCATCGGCGCCCATCGCAATAGTCCACGAGACATTGTCTGCTTCCGGCACTCCATCACCATCTGAATCCGGACAACCAGACCTACCAGTAGTAGAAGTTCCGGCAATTGACGGGCAATCATCTGGGGTAGTCCCTAGAGGATTATCACCAAATCCATCGCTGTCATTATCCTCCCACTGCGTAGCATCACTGGGAAAAGCATCGGCGGTACCGTTTGGATGGGCTAGGAATACAGCATCGCTATTCGAGTATCCATCGCCGTCCGAATCCGGACATCCGAGGCGGTCCAAGGTTGAGTTGCCACCAGAGCTCGGACAGGCGTCCGGGGAAAGGCCGGTTTGGTTATCGCCGTAGCCGTCACCATCGGTATCATTCCATTGCGAGGCCACGTGCGGGAAATAATCGGCACCATCTGCTGGCGACCACCCACTCCCAGGGTCGGAGTATCCGTCGCCATCACTATCGGGGCAGCCCTTGCGGTCGAGGGTAGAAGTTCCTGCCAAGGTGACACAATCATCATCGAGCAGGTCGTCAAATTGGTCTTGGTCGTCGTCTACCCAGCGAAGAGTATCATCCGGGAACGCATCGGCACCATCCGACCAATCCCAACCACTGGTTGGGTTGGAATAGGTGTCGCCATCACTATCGTAACAACCTTGACGGTCGGCGGTGGAATTGCCATAGACCGTAGGGCAGTCATCATACAGGGCGGCCGGACTGGGATTGTCGCCGTAACCATCGCCGTCGGAATCCAGCCATTGTTCGTTCTCATCATCGAATGCGTCACCATCATCCGAATATCCATCACCATCGCTGTCGGGACAACCCAATACATCGAGGGTGGAACTTCCGACCTCAGTCGGGCAGCCGTCGCCTTCGAATCCGGCGCCGTTATCGCCGTAGCCATCGCCATCGGTATCATTCCATTGCGTTATCTCATTGGGAAAAGCGTCGATTACATCGGCCCATCCATCGAGGTCGGAATCCAAGCACCCGAAGGTCCCTCCCTCAAATGAATTACCGCTGACTGAAGGACAGTAATCGGGTTGGTAGGCATTATCGTACCACTGCCCGACCTGTGTGGAGGCATTTTCACGGCTTGAATTCCACGAGGTGTTGGCCCAATTATCACCATAGCCATCACCATCGCTATCGGCACTTTGAGTTGCGTCATCAGGAAATACATCGACATTGTCGGCCACACCGTCGCTATCGGTATCGGCACACCCGAGGCTACCGACAACTTGTGAACTCCCAGCCACGGTAGGGCAATCATCACCGTTGGCGCCACTGGAATTGTCACCATAGCCATCACCATCGGTATCATTCCATTGCGATGGTTCGGTCACAAATGCATCTGCATTCCCTACTGGATGTGGAAGGTGCTCGGCATCGGGGTTCGACCACCCGTCACCATCGTTATCGGCGCAACCATAGCGGTCATTGTAAGACGAGGGTATCATCCCTCCACCAACATCGGGGCAGTCGTCGGGTTGGTAGGCATTTTCGTACCACTGACCGACCGGTGTGGAGGCATTTTCACGGCTTGAATTCCATGATGTGTTGGCCCAATTATCACCGTAGCCATCGCCATCGCTATCCTGCCACTGAGTCTTTTTACTCTGGAATGCATCAGCAATACCGACCGGATGAGCCGGTGCACTGCCATCCGGGTTTGACCAGCCATCACCGTCACCATCGGGGCAACCGAATCTGTCTTCGGTCGAATTGCCGATTGCCGATGTGCAACCATCTGCACCTTGGGCAGTCGTCCAGCCAGCGTCAGGGTTGGAATAGCCATCACTATCATCATCAGGGCACCCGGTTCTATCGATGGTCGAGGTACCCGATTCGGTGATACAATCGTCGGGGGTGATGCCAGCCGGGTTATCGCCGTAGGCATCGCCATCGGTATTCTCCCACTGGGTCGGCTCATTCGGGAAGGCATCGGCAGAGCCGGTGGGGTGTGCCGGTGCACCCGCATCTGGATTGGAGTAACCATCACCGTCACTGTCCGGGCAACCCTGTCTGTCTTCGGTCGAATTGCCGAAGGTGTTGACGCAATCATCATCTCCATCGATCACCCCATCGACATCGGCGTCCTGGGTCAGGTTGACCAAGGTCAGGTTTCGCGAAAGTGCCAGCGCGAATGCCTGTGGCCCTGAAGCAACGCTGGCACCTTCGACATGCACCTCCCAGATTCCCGCGGCGGGATTGCTGATAATCTGGCCGATGAGATTGTCGCGGTTGTTAGATTCAGTTATCCAAGTTCCATCTGGCTTCTTGATTCGTAAATCAAGTTCATTGACCAGATTCACTCCGGCAACAGGGGTGCTGGCGGGGTCAGTCCAAGCCAACATCACCGACAGATTGGCGGTATTTGCTGGCACGGTGAATGACCAGCTTCGTGAATCACTGGTTGAAACCGATTCCCAATCAACGAAAGAGGTGTTGACGCTATTGGTCAGATTTGTCCGCCCCCAGCCCTCATGGTTGTTCGGAGCAGCCTCCCCAGCACCATTGGTATTGCTTGAATACTGGCCTGCCATATCAGTGGCTCCGGCAGCGAAAATCGCCTTCACCAGAGCACTTGACGGGTCATCGTGGCCGACATTGGTTTTCAGGTGCTGCAGGAGAGCCGCGGTCGCACCAGCGGTGAGGGGGGTGGCCATCGAGGTGCCCCCCATGTAGACATAGTCTGAATCGTATTCCAAATCCCCATTGTCAGTGGTACTGCGGCTGCTGGTTGAAAGAATCCAAGTACCCGGTGAACTGAAATCTGGTTTGATACGCGAGTCATCGGTTGGACCGCGGCTGGAGAATGCTGCCATTCCCTCTGGTTGTCCAGCGCTTTTGTCACCGCTGATAGGGGAGCCATAACCACAGCACCAATTACCGGGTGCTAGAGGTGAACCAGAACCAACTGGAAGAGTATCTCTGTCATTCTCACTCGCCCCTATGGTCAGAACATTCTTGGCTGTCGCCGGGCTACCCATTGAGTCGAGGTCGATTTCACCATCAAGGTTTGAATCTTCACCCTCATTTGCCGCGGCGAAGAGAATCGACATATTGGCGTAGGTTGTTGCAGCGGTATCGGCTTGGGCTGAAGAGGTGGTATATGCTCCTGCAACGGAACTGCCCCACGAATTCGTGTGCACCAGAGAATTATTTTCTGCAGCCATCTCCATCAAATCTCCGAGGTCATCGGGAATGCCGACAAGATAGAATCCTG
>JAPOGE010000132.1 GCA_028283345.1 Candidatus Poseidoniales archaeon | reverse complement strand
GTCGTCGTCACGCGCCTGGATGACAACGAAGCGGTGGTTGTCGAATTTCTGCACCGTGTTAGCGGTATGGCCAGTGGTATCTTCAACCGCCAGTTCGTCGAATCCACAATCATCCAACAGGAAATTACGAATCTCCTCATCCGGATTGACGATATCCAACCACGCCAGACCCTGACCGGCCACACATTGGCGCAGCGTCGCCTACGAGAACGCCTCTTTGGAGAGGCGGCCGCCGGCGCTGGTCTGGAGGCGAAGTTCGGCCATGATTCGCCGTCCATACCTCACTCTCAAAGGTTTTCATTGCTCAGATGTGTCATCATCGGGGTTTTTCTGCCGCATGAGCGATTGATTTTGCCGCGCTTCGACCTCATTCAGTTTTGTTCGTATTCTACGTCGCAGTGCCCATATTATCAAGCCGATTACGACGACATTGAAGGCGAGCATCAGCGATTCTGTGAGCGACCATTGTGAGGTTGACATCACGATTCCTCACAGAGGTGGCCGAATTTCGATATCGAGTGAAGATTTGGCCACGCCGATACACGATAATCGGGCATTTTCGGCGATGAGTTCATCGTCGAGCCCAGGGGGAATCTCCTCGGGCAGTGGAACTTCACCTTTCAGCAGGGTGACCATGCAGGTGCCACAGGTACCGGAGGTGCAATTTGTCGGGATATCGACCCCGGCCATCTCGGCATGCTCGCACAGGGTGAGTTCGGTATCGAGAGAGGCCGTCCCCAGTAGGATGCTGCCACGGAAAAAACGCACTTGACCGGGGTCTGGCGACATCTCATCACCTGAGACCTGAGCTCCTTAGCGCTCCACGTATCGAGTCCAGCGGCCGGTCTGCTTGTTGAAGTACAGACCGGCTTTCTTCATCCATTTGTTGAACTTGGTCGCCCCAGCGCCGGTGCGGAGGATGAAATCCTCGCGGTCTTCTTGTGCCTGGATATAGCCCTTGGCAGCCAGAGTCTGGTTAATCCAGTCATCGATGGTCATCAGACCGGAGGAGAGAGAACTGGCTTCAGCCGCGGCAGAAAGTTCATCGGCGGTCGCTCCTGTGGTTTCCAAGTCGGCTTGGATGAAGTCGGTGACGGTCTTCAGGTCACGACTTGAAGGACGTCGAGGTACCGGGTTGCGAGGCTCGGCCTCGGGGTCGATTTTAATTCGACTGCCATTACTCAACAGGTCTTCGACACTGTGCGATAATTTCGGGGTGAAGGTGTTCTCGCAGTCCCAGCAGATGAAAGTCCATTCGTCACTACAACTGGTGTCGCGGTTTGAGCGGGGGTCTAATTCTTCGCCACACTCCGGGCAGGCGTGGAGAATCAACTGCGGTACCATGAGACGACGGAAGTCGACGATGTCCTGGGGAGTGCCTTCCAATTCAAGCATCTCGTGGTCACGGGCCGCCTCCAAGCCGCGGGTCTCCAACTGGTCGCGGATCTTGACCTTCTGGTCATCCTTGCTTTCGTCGTAGAGGTTGTTTTCCAACTTGACGATTAACTCAATCGTCTTACCCAAGCGGTTCATGACGATTTTCTGGGCGCGAAAAGTTTCTACCCGAGCGATCTTCAGGCGCTCTTTCTGCTCGGCCAAATCGGCGAGAATATCCTTTTGCTTACGCTTGAACCGCTGTTCTTCGATGCGGTCCATCTTCTTCTTTTCCGGGGCTAGAACCTTAGCCAGGAAGCGCTCCTTGCCGTGGCTTTTGTGACCGGAGTTGACAATCGATAGCACGCCATCGGCGATGGTGCTATGCAGACCATAATTTTCGATTAACTGATCCTTGTCGATTTTCTTCAAATCGCCAATCTTCAATCCGGCATCAGCCAGATGGTTGGCCGTGGTCTCGTCGATTCCCCGACGTAGTAGAGCAAGGTAGGTGTCCTTCTTTGCCATCCTTATCCCTCTGAGCGAGCAAGGCCAAGTGGCTGGCCTATGTGAACCCCCCGTAAATCACTCCTCTTTACAGGCCTCGATGTGGGCAACCAAGACCAACCAATCGGTGGTCGACAATTGTTCTGGCCGGGCCTCGTACCAACCGGTCGGTAGTGCCGGAAAGTGCTCTTGGCGCAACACCGCTTTCGCCGCCGCACGCCAAGCCTTGGCATACCACCCCTTTACCCGAGCAATGCGCTTAGGAATCACAGTGATGCGATTGCGCATCTTTTTGCGGCGCTCGACAAAGCATTCACGAACCACCATGCGAGCGAGTTTCAGATTCGGTACAGCCATATCATCCGGCATCTCATAACCTTGCAGCGGGGTCAGTCTCACCAGGCGACTATGTACGGCCGGGGCTGGGGTGAAGGCGTGAGAGTGAACTATTTGCATCGCCTCTACCCGCCACTCAAAGGCGGTGGTGATGCCGAGCGGGCCGCGGCTGGTTGGGCCGTCGAGCATGGCGAGGCGGGTGGCGAATTCATCCTGAAGCAATAGAACGATGGCGGTCAATCCTCGACCACTGCGGTGATGTTTCAGTAATCGGTCAATAAGTGGGCTGGAGATCTGGAATGGGATATTGGCGACTACATGGGTGATGTCAGCGGGGAATTGGATTGCCAGTGCATCCCCATTGAGCAGGGTCAGGTCGCCACTTTCAATCGCCTGAGCGAATACTCCTCGCAGGTGTGAGCAGGCCACAGCATCGATCTCGACCGCGACAACCTTTGCGCCACTGTTGAGCAGGTGAGCGGTCAATGTTCCCGGGCCGCTGCCGACCTCGAGTACGACATCTCCCTTACCTACTCCACCAAGTTCGACCGCGGCGGCCAAGACCTCGTCATCCTTGAGATAGTGCTGACCTAACTTTTTAGTCGGGTTTTTTACTGCCATCAGCGACTCGATGAGAGAAGCGGTGTCCGCATAAGACATGCTCATTCTTCCTGACGCAGCAATAACTCGACCAAGCGAGGCACAAGGTGTTGGTCGGCGATTTCCTTCGCCAGTCTCTCGGCGAGAAGTTTAGCGCCATCAATTCCACAATCGGCATCGAGTTTGCTGAACTCTTCCCATCCATCACTACCCCGTAGGTCAACCATCTCAAGCGCCTTCTTGTTGCCGATACCCGGTAGTAAGGCGAAGGCATGCATCTTCAGGGAAAGGTTGCCGGCGCGATTGTAGAATGACAGGTATGGCTCGGGATTATCGATGATGATTGAGTTGATGACATCGGCCAGCGAATCTTGGGCGCGGGATGAGAGGTTGCGGTAGCGAATCATGCCGAGGACTTCGTTGATGATTGTGGAATCATCGAGACCGAGGACGGTTCCCGCCGACTGCATCTGCGCACTGATATTTGGCCGGATTCGAATAGTCTGCAGACGGTTTTCGCTGATTGCGAGAATCAGCCCGCCAATCTCGTGGTCGAGGATGCGGCACGAAACTTCACCAGCCAATGGGTCGTCATCGGGCTTGTTTGCCCTTGGGTCGTTGTGAAATGCGCTCATGAGAGTCCACCCGGACGCTGGCCTATTCTACACCGACATGCTGGCGTACGATATCAAGGATTTCCTCAATCTCACCGGCCTCGATAGTGATGCGGCGACTGCCGAGAACAGCTCGTACATCGACAGAATCCATCGGCATCAACTCTGCCAACTTGGCGGCAATGTCGGGGAATTTGGCGATTTTTTCGATTTTCATCAAGGCCTCAAACATGTCTTTGAAGACCTTGGAATCA
>JAPOGE010000131.1 GCA_028283345.1 Candidatus Poseidoniales archaeon | reverse complement strand
CCAACTACTCGCCTCATAGGACTGATTCATCTCGGACCTGACCTGCATTATCTCCATCTCATCATCGAGGAAATCGGCCAAATCAAACTCGGTCTCCAAACGCAATACACCGAGAACCGATACCGCACAAATCAGGATTGCAACGATAATGACCAAGGCCTGTTGGCTCTTTTGGAAGTCGACAATTGTCTTTGATATCCTTGGAAAGGTCAGAATTCTTGATTTCACCCGCCCCTTCCCATCCCGTTTATCCATCACGACGTGGAGACATCCGACGACCACGGTCGAGCATAGGAAGGCCGAAATGACGCCGTAAGCCAATCCCAAACCAAAGGTGCGGATCGGTGGAAGAGGCGAGAGGATATTTGTCAGGAAAGCGGCAACGGTTGTTATCACTGCTAGGGAAAGGGCTACGGATAATTTCTCCAGGGCCATCAGCCAAGCCTCGGCCGGGGTATGCCCGTCACTGCGAAAGGCCTCGTAACGCCGCTGAAGATGAATCGAATAATCGATACCCAGCCCGATGACCAACGGTGCTATTGCGACCTCCAAGGCGGTGAACTGGGCGCCAAATCCAGCCAACGTCCCGTAAGTCCATATCAGCGCCATCGAAAGAGCGACCAAGGGGAAGGTGACGCAGCGAAATGAGCGGAATGCGAGCGCCAGAATCAACACCACCACGACCACCGCGATGATTATCAGGGTGGCGAGATTCTCAAACGTCCCTTGGTCGATATCAAATGATACCAAATCGAGACTGGCGACCGAGTAGTGAAGTGAAGAGGAGTCGGAGAGAGATGCGAAACGCTCGCGCAACTGATTCATCTTCACCTGCCTCTCATCATCGTCCAATGCCGGGTCTGCCTCGATGACCCAGAGGGTGGAAATCGCAACCGGAGTGGGGTCAGAGTTCAGACCCGCCAGATAATCACAGGTCGGTGCCGGGTCAAAATCACGATGTAGCAGACTGGATTGAGCAAACGCGGCTATCGCCTCTAACTGAGTGTCTTTATCACCACTGCAACTGACATTCTCGTCCAAGACCAAATCCACCAATTCAGCCCAATCGCTGATATTTTCCAGTGGAGTACCATTCGCCTCTTCATCGAGCGCCAATTGCACGATACCCGGTGCACTGATATTCGCCGAAATGAAATCTTGATTCACCTCACTCCAAACCTGAATCAATTTGAGATGTTCAAGTTGCAGACGCAGGTTATCCAGAGAGAGGACATTACCACCATCATCTGCGGTCACATGAATGAACATCGGCCGTGATTCATTTTCAAAATAGAGTGAAATCCTTTCCTCAGCTCGGGTCTGGTCGGTCTCAGGCGCGAAGTCAGCCAATTGAGTATGGAATTCGGGGACATCGGGAACCAGTTGCATTAGCAACAGCAGGGTGATGACTCCCGACAAGGCGATGATTGGCCATGCGACCTTTTCAAAGAGGGCAGCATTACGAACTAGAACCGAAGGTTCTGATTCAACTCCCATAGGCTGGCGAGTGGTACTGGGTTTTTGACGCTGTGGGCAACTAGTGATGGTGAAATAGCCTTTATTGTAGACCTTATTACTCAACGAAATGCCCGGTGAATAATTACTTACATAGTGAATTCTTTGGCCTTGTCGTCTACTATACAAGCTATTTTCGACTATTTCGTAATTTAATTACCAAGCAATCTTTACCTGTTGCCATAGAGAAGGGTTCATGAATAAGAGTCGGGTCGGCACGGTGTTCACTATGCCAATCAAGGTACTTCTCCGCGAAAAGAACGAACTACGCCTGCGATTTATCGGTGAGGACCACACCTCTCTGCAAATCTTCAGGCAACGCCTGAATTCCACCCGAGGAGTCGAGTATGCAAACTACTTCCCGGGCCACCCTCTACTCGAGGACCCGGAGTTCTATATCCGCACAACCGGTAATACCGACCCGGAAAAATTGTTGCGCAAACTCTGCTCAAACCTGCAGGCTGAATTCACCAAACTATCCGTTTGAGAGTGATGACCCATGGAGGGTCGGGATATTATTGCCACCGCAATTGGCCTTTCTCGCTTTGCCGTAGTCGGCGAGGGAATAGGTGGTATGCTGAAAGTGCGGGTCGCCGACTTTCGCGTCGATGAGGAAATAAAATCAGTCAGCCTCGATCCAAAGGGCAGATTCACCGTCGCTCGCATCAGCCTGACAAATTGGGAGACCAACCGCTTCATCAATCGTATGGCCAAAACCCTGCGCATGTCACGCGACCGCATCTGGTTCGCTGGAACCAAGGACAAGCGCGCCATTACGCGGCAACTCTTCGTCATCGATTCACGGCGAGAAAAAGTCGCCGAAGTTGAGATTCCCGATGTGGAGATAGAAATAATCGGACGTACCCATCAGAAAATCGGTTTCGGTAGTCATCGCGGCAATATCTTCACCGTCGTTGTCCGAGGCTGTTGCGACAAGAACGGCAAGCCGCTGTCTGAGGTAGATGCATTGGCGAGAATAGAGGTCATCAAGCAAGAGATGGAAGAGGAGGTCGGTGCCGGTCAATTTCCCAATTGGATTGGCCCGCAACGCTTTGGTGCCAACCGCCCGGTTACCTCGCTGGTCGGACGACATGTCGTCGAAGGTGATTTCGAAGGTGCGGTGCTGACCTATCTCGGCATGCCCCTGCCCCTCGGCGTTGTCACCGCAATTGCCACGGGCGCGATCTGCGGGCTTTGCTCCGGCACGTTCATCGCCAAGATGAAGATCCCGCCCTTTATCGCCACCCTCGGCATGATGCTCATTCTCAAGGGCCTGTCGCTGGTCATTTCCGGTACCCGGCCGATCTACTTCAACGACACGCCCGGCTTCGACCTGATCTCGCGCGGCTCGCTGATCGGCGAGATCATCCCGGCGCTGCCGATCCCCAACGGCGTGCTCATTCTCTTCATCGTCGCGATCGTGGCCTCCTACATCCTTTCGAACACGGTACTCGGTCGCTACACGTTCGCGCTCGGCTCCAACGAGGAAGCGGTGCGGCTGTCGGGGGTCAACACCGATCGTTGGAAGATGGCGGTCTATGCTCTGGCTGGCGGCATCGTCGGCATCGGCGGCCTTTTGATCGCCTCGCGCCTCAATTCCGCTCAACCAGCCCTCGGCCTCGGCTACGAACTCGAGGCCATCGCGGCGGTCGTCATCGGCGGCACCTCGCTGTCGGGCGGACGCGGGACAATTCTCGGCACGCTGATCGGCGCGCTCATCATGGCCGTTCTGACCAACGGCCTGCGCGTGTTGTCGGTCGCCCAGGAATGGCAGACGGTGGTCACGGGTGTGATCATCATTCTTGCCGTCTATGCGGATATGCTCCGCAGAAGGAAGGTCTGACCCGGAGGACAGACTGGATCATACCCGTCCGGGGCGGCGCCCGGCAGGGAACAAGGAAGTCACGTTGCACAACAACCGAGGAGGAACCACCATGTTGTCACGTCGTACGCTCATCGGCGCCATCAGCGCCCTAGGCCTGTTAGCGGCTTCGCCCGCGGCACAGGCCGAAGACATGTTCATCCCGCTGATTTCGAAAGGCTTTCAGCACCAGTTCTGGCAGGCCGTGAAAGCCGGCGCCGACCAGGCCGCCGAGGAATTCGGCGTCAAGGTGACCTTCGAAGGTCCCGACAACGAAACCATGGTCGATAAGCAGATCGACATGCTGGCCGCCGCGCTCGCCAACAAGCCGAA
>JAPOGE010000130.1 GCA_028283345.1 Candidatus Poseidoniales archaeon | reverse complement strand
TTGCGATGTGCCTGGCTCTGCTCTCCAAGTGAGGGTGTAAGATGATGAGGTTGCACCGGCGGCAATGGGGGTGAGTTCGACCTGTTTCACTATCGTTTTGGCCGCAGGATCTGAAGCCCAATTTGGCCAGTGATATATCTTCACATCACAACTTGCGAGGATGGTACCTACGTTCTCTACTTTGAATGAGATGGTATGGTCACCAGGAGCCAGAGTGATGCCATCGGAATTATCCACAGAACCTGCGGAGGTCTCGAGTCCTCCTACCTTGAGTATGGTCAATTCGACCACATCGAAGTCAGGGTCACCGGAATCACCACCCGCCATGGGCAGGAGGCCGGGGGCGAAGAACAGAATCAAGACGATGATGGCAAGGCGCTCACGACCCACTGGCCCCACCTCCCTCGGCACCCTTGCCAGGTTTTTTCCAGCGATGGACGGTGACGTTCTTGCCCTGACGCTCCCACAGCTTCAGCAATTGTTCCAACAGATTATCGTGCACCTCCTGGGAGATTCCCAGGCGGCGACGCTCTTCCCACAGCAGTAATTGTTCGGTCTTGGTCAGGATACTGTCCTTGAGGTATAGTTCGAGGGTTCGACGATACGCATCGCGGTCGGAGATGGCGTAGATTAGTCCTGCTTCGGGAAGCGAATCACCTTGTACATGAATTTGATTGCCCAGATTCAAAGCCTCGTCATATGACAGGTTTCGGCGCTCTAGTTCGGCTTGCACCTCAGAGGCGATTTCCTGTAGTTGATAGGTGGTTTTGGTGCGCTGAATCCGGCGTAGGAATTTGCGGCAACGCCTAGACATGCGCGCAGCCGCCATGGCGACGATTGTGATTAGGCAGGTTATAGATGAATCGGCGACAACGTCCTCGTCTATACGGTATCCATAAATTATGATGCATATTACATTACCCCGAATGATTTCTCCTTCATCATTACTGTTGGTGACTGTAACAGCCCCCCGGCCCCGCTCTCCCAAACAACCACCTGACCTGCAACTCTGAAGACGATTCAACGTGGATGGTGCTGCGAAAGGCTTGTCTGCGAAAGGGAAATCGCCTCGACATGAGCGCAGCAGTCAACTTGGAGATTGGCCATATTGCCCCCCGATTCTCAGCCACCGATAGCACCGGAACCACCTATGATCTGGCCGAGTTGAACGGTCAGGGAAAAACCGTCATCCTCTACTTCTACCCCCGGGACAGCACCCCGGGATGTACCAAACAGGCGTGTGATTTCCGCGATAATATGGCAAGCCTTGCCAGCGCCGACGTGGTAGTGCTCGGCGTCTCCAAGGACAGCGGCAAGAGCCATGACAAATTCACCAGTAAATACGACCTCAATTTCCCTCTTCTGCTCGACGAGGATATGACCATTCACAACGCCTATGGCACCTGGCGAGAAAAGAAGAACTACGGCAGGACCTACATGGGTTGCGCCCGCTCGACCTTCGTCATCAATCCCGAAGGGGTGTTGACTCAGGCGCGGTACAATGTCAAGGCCACCGGACATGTTGCCCGGATGATGAAATTGCTCGAACTATGAGGTGCTGTCGTGGTCGATGACAAGCAGGCGGTCAAGGGGTTTCTGCGCCTGTGTATTCGCTATGCAGAGGACTCGATTACCCGCAAGGAAGGACGGCTCGGCACGGCCGACGAGCGCGGCGGGGACGAGGTGGGACTACCGGCCTGGAAAGCCTACAGAGATTTCACCGCACAAGCGATTCGAGAGATTGACGATGGTGTTCTCGAAACTTGGTTCGAGCACCTGCAGGAAGGTGATGATTGGCGACCGTCTCCCGATGCCGAAACCGGGGAATCCAGAGATTCGGCCACTACCGGTGGCAAGGGTCAGACCAGCGGTGGTGGAGAAGGGCAGGCCAGTGGTGATGGCCTCGAGGGCGACCACTCTGAATTCACCTCGATTGCCACCGCCGGGCTGGGATTTGACCAGCGGCGAACACTGCTCGACGGAATCATCTCACCGCGACCGCTGGTACTGGCCTCGACCAGGTCGGGTGAAGGAATCGATAATCTAGCCGGATTATCGTCTCTTGCAGTGGTCTCCAACAATCCTCCATTGGTGGCAATCTCACTTTCGCAAGACCGAGATGGCCGTAAGCGTGACACCTTGGTCAACCTGGGAGAGAACGGGCGAATCACCCTGCATATCCTGCCATCAAGTCGCGAGATGGCGGCGATTGTCGCCGCCACCAGCAAAGCACTGCCAGCCGATGAATCTGAATGGGGAATCATCGCGGTCGACGGAACTCAAAGCCCCAGCGAAGGTGATTGGCCAGCAACCTTCCCCCTGGCTCTGGTGGCGCTTGAGTGTGAACTCCTCCAGAGTCATCGACTCCCTGAGGGCGCGGTTGCGGAATTGTGTATCCTCGGGGTGAGGAATATCCTCGCTCCCGCCTCTACCATCTCAGCGATTCAGGGTGGGGCAACCCTGTCATCACTGTGCCAACACGGCTCGCATCGCCTGACCCCGGCACCCGATGGATGGGGTTATGATTGTCAATCCTAGGATGAGGTGACGGCACTCGATGGCTTGGAGTGTGCTGGCTGGGTCGCCTCTGTGGCAGTAGCGGCGCTCGCCCTGATGTCGGCATTCGCAGGTGCGAGTGCCCACCCTCACTCTTCCCTCGGGCAAAGCCCTCGCTCTTCCCTCGGGCAAAACCCTCAGTCCAGTGCTCGGGTGGCGGCTGGAAGGTCGCCCAAGCGCAGATGAACCGTCGCTTTGACGAAGGAATCGCTAGCCTCGATCGCCTCGACCAGAGTGGCGGCGGTCGACTGTATCGAATCGAGGTCGCCGCTGATTTTCGGCGCCATGATCACCTCACAACCGGAGAATAACATGTGCAGGAGCGGCTCACCGACCTGTTCGATGGTTGGGAATTCAGCGACTATTGTACGTAATTCGGCGAGCAGGTCTTGGCGTCGGGCGAGAATCACCGTACCCTCCTCATCGTCTTCAGGGTCGACGTGGACCGTGACCTCGGCCACCCTTGGGACTCCCTTGATGATGGCCAACCGCACTCGCTCAGCGATCTGATGACCGGCCGAGGCAGTGATTCTGGGCGGCACTTGGATATGCATCTCACATAGCACCTCGCCACCGATATGTCGAGTCTTCAGCAGGTGCAGGGCGACGACGTCGGGTTCGCTGACGATGAGATCTTGGATTATCACCAGAGTCTCCTCATCGACGCCGATATCGCTCATTTCCAGCAGTGCTTCCCAACCGAGTTTCAGTCCGACTCGAAACAGCATCAGACCGACCACCATCGCCGCAATCAGGTCGAGCATCACCACCCCTTGAATCGAACCGGCGATGCCGATGAAGGACGCCACCGAGGAAAACGCATCGGAGCGATGGTGGTGGGCATTGGCATTGATGAGCGGCAGGTGGTATCTGCGAGCGACTTTGATGGTTAGACGATAGAGCACCTCTTTGACGACGATGGCCATCGCCGCGACCAGCAACGCCAGATTGGTCGGCGAGGTCATCTGTTGGGTATCGAGGCGCAGAATCGAATCTCTGATGATGAAGATAGCCGAGATGATGATGAGAACCGAGACCCCCAGGGTCGCCATGGTCTCGAACCGCCGATGACCGTAGGGATGGTTCTCATCGGCTTCGCGACTACCGAGGATTATCGCCACCCAAACGACGAAATCAGAAATCAGGTCGGCGGCTGAATGCACCGCATCGGCGACC
>JAPOGE010000012.1 GCA_028283345.1 Candidatus Poseidoniales archaeon | reverse complement strand
ACTTGCTGTGGTCAATTTCTCCGGTGTTGTCGGCGATGAATTCGGTGACCAACTAAACCTCGATGACTGGCGTAATGTGCCGCTGAAAGACCGGCATCTACTCAACCTGACCTTGGATTCCTGGCGCAGCCAGCTGCCAGAGGATGGGCCCTACGAAATCCTGCCGATGACCGAGCACTTCATCCCTGTCGACCTACCGGCGAGCGAGCAGGATGCAGGATACCCGGAAGATGCGCTGATGCACTTGGCACTGTGGTTGCCAGATGTTGCGGAAGGCGTCAAAGTCCCGATAATCGCCACAATCCACCCTTACTACGATTACGGCACCGAGGTCGATGACTCCAATCCTAACACCATTCCAGACCTTGGGGTCGGTCAGTGGATATTTGAGGAATTCATTTCCCACGGCTACGCATTGGCACAGGTCTCAACCTTCGGTTCAGGCAAATCAACACACTGTCAAGACGTCAAGGGACTGGGCGAGCAGGTCGGCATCCAGGCCGCGGTAGAATGGCTCGGAACCCGGGAATGGTCAAACGGCAATGTCGGTCTGATGGGTAAGTCATATGCGGGAACGACCAATTGGGAGGCGGCGCAGAACCCGAGCGAGCACCTGAAGACCATCGTGCCGATCTCTGGCAGTATCGGCGTCCAGCAGATGTTCTATCGCAATGGCTCAAGTGAGGCCCGGGCTGTCGGCTATGACCTTGCATACCAAGGGGCGACCACCGACATGACCACCGATGACCTGCGAATCTGCAGTGATGATATCATCGGGCCGGCGATGCCGATAACCACTTCATTAGCAGCGGAATTCGGTGGTGCTGATTGGTCTGATTACTGGGAAGAGCGTTACCATCTGGGCGATGTATTGGACAATTACAACGGCAGTATCTACATCGTATGGGGAATGCAGGACTGGAATGTCGACCCATACCACGCCTTCCCGGCCTATCAGATGTTGCGCGACAAGGGGCTGACGGTGCGAGGAATAATGGGGCAATGGGGGCACAATTATCCAGACCAGGGCGAGACTCACTCAAATCTTGCCAGTGGATACGGCAAGGAGGCCTATGCAAATATGTCGCGCATGGATTGGGCGATTGAGATTTTCAATTGGTTCGAATACTGGCTCAAGGGTGTCGGCGACGAGACCGAATCCTATGTGCAGATGCAGACCCACGATGGCCGTTGGCACCTTGAGGAGACCTGGCCGCCGGCTGACATCACTTGGGAAAATCACGATATCGCAGAGTGGGAGAGCGCAACAGGTGTGGTCAGTGCCACCCAGGCGGTGAATATGTTAAGCCCTGTTTTCGAAGACGAAATCCACATTTCCGGATTGCCGACCCTTCACCTTGACGTCAATACACGAGGATGCAACGGTGGACAGATCTTCGCAACTCTTTGGGATGAGACCATCGGACTGCGTCTCGGTCATGCGGTGATGGACTTACGATATCGTGATGGCGGGTATGATGCCAATCCAGTGTCACCACTGGGTTCGTATACGATGCTGATGGAATTCAATCCCATTGACGTGGTCTTGCCCGCTGGGCATAGTTTGGGGATTGAACTGACAGATACCGGGGAGGATTACCTACCCAGCACATGTGCGCTTGCAGGCCTCTCAGTCCAAGGAGGTGATTTTTCGATACCCTTGATAGAGCGCGGCATCGGCGATGACAATTGGTTCGAGGTCGCCTCTTACAAGGCCACTGAAGGAGAAGGTGAATAGGTGTGATGGTCTTGGTCTTCGAGGATGGTTTCGATATCGGGGCCTTGCTCACCTCCAATGGTATCGACATGAGCGAATTAGAACTGGTTCAGCGTTGGGATACCACCGACTTCCTCGACCATATCAGAGATTTCTCCCCGGAGGTTCTCCTGCTCGACCACTTCATTCCACCGACCAAGGGTCTTGAGGTCCTACAACAACTCAACATCGCCGTCGCCGCAGGTGAGATTACTCGCCCGAGAATCATCGTCGGGATGAGCAGTGCCAGCATGGCCAATGAGAGGATGGTGCAATTCGGTGCCGACCACGGCGTAATCAAATTCGATTTGCCGAAATTACCGATTTGGTCTAATAACTGAGGGCCGAGATCATTTGATTGTTAGCCACGTAAATTGATGTCGAGAAATTTTTTCACCCAACCCAGAGGGTACCCCTTGAGTCGTATATGGTCGTAAGGGGCCCCTCTGATTCATGATGGCGCAGTAGCACCAGTCTCAGTTGGAGATGATTATACCTTCTTCAATTCGATGAACCGATTTGAGCTTCTTCAACAGCTTCTATTTGCTCGTGGTCAATGTAGAATCTATATGCTAATGCAGTCAAAATAAGGAACGTTCCATGCTCCCATAATTCGGTCCTATCACCAAATAATATATCCATTACCATGAAAACTACGAAGAGTAAACTACTGGCCTTGAATGCTAAGCGGTGCACTGTTTGAGTGGCAAAGGCTTTGTTCGCTTCGAGTGCTTTTTCCAATTGTTTTGGAAGAAAGGATTTGTAGAATAGAATACTAAGGAATGCAACACCTAACATTATCTCAATTACACCGACAAAATACAATGATCCAAGAGCTAATTCCGAAGGTAAGCCAAGCCTAGCAAAATAGCCTATTGTTTTCTCATCGCGATTTACTCCAAACCAACCATTCGGTTCAGTTGGTTGGTAGGTATATACTACTGTACCATTCATGTCAACAATAGCTGCTTTTGTTGCATAACCATTGAAATTAATTATGTTTTCACCGTTGAAAAACTTGTCAAAACCGTTTAATAACCAAAATAGACCTAAGAAGAGATACAATATCACTAAGAAATCGAGTTTGCGATCAATCCAGATTAATGCTTTAGATATAGATGCCATGAGAGAGGGACCCCTTCCGAAGCCATTAGTTATTTTCTATTCGACTTAGTGAGCACTTGAAAATATACCATACCGGGTTCGCAGCGGGCTATCGCAGTGGATTATCGCAGTGGATTATCGCAGTGACTAGAGGCTGCGTAAGTCCGCAGTTGCCACCGATCTTACTTTGATACCTATTCCTCGTAAGGTTGCCAGTCGTCCTCGCCTCGGTCGCGATACCACCAGTAGCCATCGTCGTCCTTCCACCATTCGGTGCCATCCTCGTCGACGCGGTAATTCTCATCATCGTCCTCTTGGGGGGCATTCGGGTCGACGAGGTCGCTATCGGCGACGTACTGTCGCTTCAAATCATCGGTATCTTGGTCGGCATCGGCGAAAACCCGGTGCTGGGTACGAATCTCGGCTTGGTAGTCACCGGCCTGAATCGCTTCTTCCGAATCGGCGTGGAATTCATCGGTCATGCGGCTTCGGAATTCATCAAATTCCTCTCGACCGTAGGTACTGGTGAAGGAACCGTCCTTTGAACGCATCAATTCATCGAGGTCGACTTCTTTGCCCACATCCATTTTCGGTGCATCGGGAATATCCCCCATGTAAAATTCGTCTTCCTCGGTATCTAGCTTCGGAAAAGAACGCTCCTCCGGGTCGGCCTCTTCGATTTCCTCCATCAACAAGTCGTGCTCCTCATCGTCGATATTGTCCTCTTGGTATTGTTTCTGTACTGTGCGACTGAGTTTCTTCAACTCCCTGGCCAAGGTGCGGTCATCATCGTGCTCCTTGGCACTCTTCTCGATCTGTTTGAGCAAACGATCATAGGGGCTGCCGGTAATCACTCCGAGAAGTTTTCCGATTCCCCGCTTCTTCCTCGCCATTCAATCCCCCTCGCACTCGGATTAATTGCGACCTCTTATCAGCATAACCCTTTCATAGTCCCCCTTGAGGGTGGATGATGGTCGAGGAATGGCTGGTTCGGGCGATGTCTGATTATAATCTCGCCTCGCTGGAAAAAAAGGAATCATACGTCGCCTCATTACATATGCCCGGTCCAATTCTGACCGATTTGGTGAACTGGTGCTTTCAATCACTTCCCGACGAGATTCTGGTTGGGCTGGAGGTCGACAACTCAAAGCCACATCGCCGTGAAGTTGACGAGTTGTTCAGGGGAGTTGACCACCGCCATGGATTATTCGCCGGCCAGGGAAGTATCATCGGTGAAGCGCATATCGTCAATCGTGGCGACTCTTATTCGGTGCACCATTTACCTGAGGAATGGACCGATGGACTGTTCACAGAATCGCGTGGCGCCCGTGGCGCCCGATTCACCCATTGGTTGCACACCCACCCCAATGCTCCGGCGATTCCCAGTGGTGCCGATGCCGACGCCGCCCAGTCAACCGAGGGGGTCGACCTGATACTGGGGGTGGATTTCTCTCCCGCCGGACCACTGCCATGGTATGACGATATCGAGGGAGAGAGGCGGCCATTGGCGAAAAAGAGTGGAGGTCAGGAAGGTCAGCCAGACGGTGAGCAGGAAGCCGATATTGTTGACCAGAATAGACCTAGATGGCGCAGCAGGTTCTTCGGTCGGCGCGACCGCCGCCCAGTGTTGGGAAAGGCGCCGACCGGTCATAGCATCCATGGTCTGGAATTGATAGCATTCCACCGCAGTGGTGTCGGTATCAACGTGATTTTCGTCGATGAGGAAGGTCTTCCCTACGGCTGGCCCTTCCAGACCGATGTAAGAGAGTAGACGAGACGCTAATCGATTGAGTGAATCGGGTCATCCGGGTCGAAATAGTCACAACTCTCACCCGACCATCGGTAGTCATTCAGGTAGGTTATGAGGCTGGAGAGCCTTGCGTGATTCTCACCGATATCCCCGACCCCGAGCCGGCTCTGGCTCTGCAGGGTTACCAAGGTTCGATTGCCGCCGCTTTCACATTCTGTAAGGGCGAAAATATCGTCGGGGAAAAACCAGAATTCGGTATTATCTTGACCGTGAAAGAAAAGCACCGCACCCATTTGTTCGGAGTTACTGCGTATATGTTCGCCACCCTTCTCATCCTCAAGCCACAGCCAAATGACCCGCCGCGCCTCACCGATGGTTCCCTCAACCAATGGTGGCTGCAAGCCATCGGCGCGAAATGAGGTGCCGTCGGCCGCCACCCGCACGCAGTTCAGACTCCCTTCCGGGCATGAGGTCGGCATGCTCTCGACATTCGGGGCTGGCGCTGATATCTGAATCAACATGACTAGAACTGCCCAGATTGCGAACGTGTACACCGGCCAGCGGATGATTCTCGGTTGACCCTGCCATCCTCGCCTCAGCGTGGCGATGATCGAAGTGGATTCGGGGGTGAAATCACTCGCCTGTGAAAAATCCTCGGTCTCCCCAACCACCTCGGTCTCCTCGTCCACCTCAACCACCTCGGCCATTCAAGGGTGAGTCAGTGCTGACAGAACCCCATTCTCCAAGCGATAGAAGATTGGCTGTCCGGTCGGAACTTCCAATGAGAGCACTTCTTCTCGGCTCAATCCATCGATATGCATGATGATACTGCGCAGACTGTTGCCGTGCGCGGCGACGAAGATATTGTTGCCCGACTCCAGTGCCGGCATGATGACATCGGTAAGATAGGGGATGGTGCGTGCCGCGGTCATCTCAAGACTCTCGCCATTGGGAGGCGGGACGTCATATGAGCGCCGCCAAATGTGCACCTGCTCATCGCCGTACTTATCGCGGGTCGCCTGTTTATCCAGACCCTGGAGGTCTCCATACATGCGCTCGTTCAACTGCCATGACACATGCACAGGAATTGTCCCCAGTCCTCCTGCCTGGCCACGAATCTGCGACCATTCAGCCATCCGCTGTTCATTTTCAGAACCCCTTGACTCGCCCACCCTCGCATCAGCGGTTTCGGCATTGCCATCGGCATAGACGAATACTGGGGATTTACCCGACGAATGCTGTGCCAGTGCGAGCATCGCCGTCATCTGGGCGCGAATCAGGGTCGAGGTGTGAATCTCGTCAATCTCCAGGTCGGCAATCTCTGCCCCCCCCGCAATCGCCTCCTCGATTCCCGTCTGAGAGAGTGGGACATCGACCCAGCCGGTGAACAGGTTCTCGGCATTCCAGGTCGATTGACCATGGCGCATCAGGATGAGTAAAGCCATGCTATCCCCTTAGTCCAGCCACCCTCGCGCTTCTCTCATCAACCTGCCCTCTAATCAGGTCAGAATATGCCCGCAACCAACATGATTGCGAACAATGGATACAGCCCCATCGCCACATCACGTAGGAAAATGACCACTACTGTTCCTGAATTCGCTTTTGATGCCTTGTCGAACTCCTGCTGTAACTTCTCGTCAATTTTGTCCGATACCTTGCCAGCCCCGTAGCGAGCACCCTCTACCGCAGCACTCATCGCCACCGAAGAAACAAGACCAGCTGGGGTCAATTTGCGGGCTTTGAGAATCCTAACACCCCATGTCGCCAAAGCGCCTTTGGCGACCCGGTTAGCCGGAGATGGTTCAGTGGCTTGCTCCTCTGTGGTTTTATCCCGACCGCTGAATTTCCTTATCCACCCACGTAATCCGAATCCGGCGTCTGCGATTTTCTTCAAGCGGTTGATGTTCCGTTTCTCTATCGCTCGTAACATTCTTCGAATTCTAAGAATACGGAGAAAATCAAAGAATACCCACAACCCAAGCAATGTGATTAGAATCAAGCCTGCAAGTAATGGCGTCTCCCCCCAAGTCGACCACCCTAGAGGATCGGATAACATCCGGAAGAACAACACCAATAATGGCGGTAAAGTGAAGCCGAGGATTTCGTTGAACAGCAACAGGCCATAACCGCGAATCGGCATTTCCTTGACCCGTTTGATTAACCAACCCCCATGTGGAGCAAGTTTGGATAATGTCCGCCAAAATGGTCTGCTCAAGAAAAGCAGTCTCATCAGCAACGGTATCCAAATAATGATTCCAACATAGGCTTCCCAGACATTTCCCGGTGGAAAAGAAGGTAACACCAGCGCTTGAGACACGAGCCCCAGTGAGTGCCTCACCCATAAGAAGTTGAGCGATGATTCATTTGCCGAGCCGTAATGGCGGTGATATGGCGTTCACCGAAGACCTATCTCCCTGGCTCTCAATGAAATTCGACCGAAAGTGGATTGAAGAGAATGTTCGCTGGAAGGATTTCGGTACCGGCGTCCGCTTGGGAAGACTCGCCAAACAGGATAACACCAGCCTGGTGCTCTACGATGTCGATAGCGAGGTAGAGGTAGAGGCCTTCATGCCGCATATGCACCCCGGGGGTGAGGTCTACTTCGTCTTGGAGGGGGAGGTCTACGATGAGGAGGGGACCTATCCGTGCGGAAGTATCGTGTGGATGGATGCCGGCACCACCCACAATCCTAAAACTCGGGGGAAGACCCTGATTCTGGTGCTCTGGCCCGATGGTGTCAAGGTTGCCTGAGGCGGATTTGCACCGGTAACCGCACAACTGCGGCGATTTACTTTCTATAGTTAGTTCATAAACCGACTTAGAATAACTGATTGACAGAAGGTAGGTAAGGGATCGGCGTAGCCTACTTTGCGCGCAGCCCTCAATGCCTGCTTCACCAATGCTGACCACGAAGACCACCTTGAGATGCATTCGCGAACCGCTACTGTGGAATCACCTCGATTTCGGTAACCCCAGATGCCGCAGTAGCGGTTCGCCTCGCGGTGCATGCGGCGAAGCAGGAGCAGAGAATGCTCTCCGAGGCCTATGAACTCGAAGCCGGGGAATGATTCACGGGATGCGGTGATCCATCAATCGTCGCCACAGCGGTGGAATGGTGCAAGGCCAGAACAGGCCATAGTATCCCACCGGCATCTGCGGTGATTCCGGGTGCGAGCGCAGCGCCCAAATCGGGTCACTCGATTTTTGATGATGCGCTGGATGCAAGGGTAATTCAAGTAAAGTCCAGCGCGACCACAGCGACAGGGATTCCCATGAATGCATCGTCGTCTGACGCTCTCCCACCTCACATCTCAGGCCGTAATGTTGGATGTAATTCACATATTCAAGTAGAATAATCGCAATTCCTGCCTGCATCAAGAACGCCAGCATCACCCATTGGCCAAGCCAATACCAAATCCCGACCACCAGCGCAGTTTGTAGGAGTAGCCCGTGGAATACCGGGTTTCGCAGGCCTCGGCGGCCGCGCTGGGAGTGAATTTTCCAGGCCGAAGGAAATTGTCGAGGTATGGCAATCCCCAGATGAACCCATAGTCCTCTGCCCTTGGGTGCACTAACCGGGTCGATCGCGGTCGCATAATTACGGTGGTGACCATGATTGTGTTCGGTGGTGAAATGCAGATACAAGACCGAAAGGAGATTGAGGCGCGCCAGCCACCACAATGGCGAGCCCTTCTTGCGATGACCGTTTTCATGGGCGGAAATTATTCCCGAGGCGCCGCTACTCATCGCCGTCGATGCCGCCGCCGCCCAGGTAGTCCATTGTCCACCATCTAGTGATGCCCGCCACAGAAGGGTGGTAACAACCACTATTTGAGCAATTGAATGACCGACAAGGATGGTGTTCCAAGCGACCTTATTTGTTTCAGCCACACGTTCTGGCGCAGCCTGTTTGGAAAAAATATCGATTATCGGGAATATGCCTAATGCGACTATAATGCCGACAACGACCGAGTAGCCGCCGACCAGATTACCGTATACAACGACTGCTGGGAGAATGAAACCGAGCAGATGCCAGGGCCACGACTCGAGTCGCGGTGCGGCTGTCAACTCATGATTCATGACGCTGTGACAGCGTCATCATTGAAAACGATATACTCAATGAGTGCGCCCACGAATGATGTCGAAAAGGTTGGGAAAATTCCAGAACTTACTGAAAATTCCTTCTCGGTATTGCTGTTTTTCCATGACTTCCTCTACATATCCTTCTAATTCTTGATCCATCTTTTCACCTCGGGCGAGCAGTTTACTTATTGCTCTTGATTTACTTACTACACCTTCTGTATATGAATATGTCGTGGGTTCTCCCAACCACTCAAACTGCCAGAGGGGTCCGGATATCGCCGGAATCAGGCCGGCAACTATTCGACGACATCGGGCAACTACTTGTCCACTAATTGTATTCGAGAATCATCTCATCATATGCTTTCATGTTGAGCAGGGTCTCGCCTATATCCAATGCATAGGCACATAATCTGCGAATCGATTCGGATAATCTGAACTCAAACAACATTGGCAATGCTCGCCTTTTCTTGTCGACCATCATTCGCTCCTCATGCTCACCGAGTTGTTTTTGCGCCGATTGAAGTGACTCACGAGCATGTTCAATGGTATGTGAATCTCGGGTTCTGATGTCGATCATCATCTGTTTCAGGGCTGATTGCCAGACCGGGATATGGATCAGTGGTTCCGAATCGGCATCGAGTTCAGGCAAGGGTTGGGTTTCACGCAGGAGGGTGGAAATCTGGAACATATGGTCCATCATCCGCTCCAACGAGTTTGCCAGTTTAGAATATTGTACCGCTTGATTGCGGTTGAGGTCAAGCGATGAGGCCACGGCGTGAAAATCCAATAGCACCCCCACCTGGCGCTCGATCAGATAGTGCATCGCATCAACTTCGGATTCTCGCTCGCCATCATCGCTGAGAACATCCAGATCTTCGCCGGTAAATACCGCCATCACATCACGCGAGAGTGATGACAATAAGAAATACATTCGATTGAGGCTCGACTGCAAAGGCATTTCTCCGGATTTGATCAGGCAAACCAAAGATTGTGATTCATCATCCTCGGCGAGGATTTCGAAACCACGAGTGTTACGTAAGAATCTGCGAATCTCTCGCGAATATTTCTTCTCCGAACCCGATTCATATCTGACTTTTATTAAATCTCCGCCGGAAATATATGCAGCCATCAGGTGGTCGTGCAGACTTCCCGGTGGTAATTTGTCGGCGACAATATCTAATCTCTTCCCGCTCTGTTCGCTGACGTGAAGCGGGGTCAGGCGAATCGCCCCGCTGGGGCGCCAATCCAGTCGAAGCGAGTCACGCGGCTGAATGTCGTTGGCGACGACCCACTTCTTCGGCAGGCTGATTGTGTAAGTCACCCCTCCGGTCAATTGCACTTTCCTGATTTCCTCATCACCGGGGCCAGATACCATGTTCGCTACGATACTACATAGTTCTATATAGATTACCTAAGTTCTCGATGATATACTATCTCGACCGTGAGAACGCCATGGAACCCACCACCATCATCATTCTGGGACTGGCACTGCTGGTCTGTGCCTATATGGCTTGGAATATCGGTGCTAATGATGTAGCCAATGCGATGGGTACCTCGGTCGGTTCACGTGCCCTGACTCTGAAGCAGGCGGTGATAATCGCGGCAATCTTTGAATTCTGCGGTGCTTTCTTTGCTGGTGATGCGGTTACCGATACTATTAGGAAAGGTATCTTGAATGTGGATTTCGAAAAAGTAAGTAGCCAATTCTCGCGTGATTTGGCTTTTGGTTTCATCGCCGCGATGATGGCCGCGGCAACTTGGTTGACCGTCGCCACCCGGCTCGGCCTACCGGTCTCCACCACCCACTCAATCATCGGTGGTATCATCGGTATCGGCCTGATTCTCGAGGTCAAGTATGAGATGGATGATCTCATCAATTGGGGGGTCGTGCTCAAAGTGGTGATCTCCTGGGTAGTCAGCCCATTGGTGGGAGGGCTGCTCGCATTCTTCTCTTACTACATCATCAAGAGGACGATAATGGATGCAGAAAATCCTGAGGAGAAAGCAATCATTATCGCTCCGATTCTCGCATTCCCAACCTTCTTTGTCCTCGGTCTAGCGCTTCAATTCAAGGCATTGAAGGGATTTTTCTCCAATTTGGAGAGCGAGGGGTTCATCGTCAGCAAATACGACTGGTTACCGGTGAATGAAGGTGGAGTTTGGAATCCGATGGCAGATAATGCATGGTTCCCACTGAACTCATTGATCGTCGCGACCGTGATTGGCACCTTAGCAAGCCTGGTGCTGTATAATGTCTTGATTCGCGTCGATATCAATGATGAGAAGCGCGGCTTCAAGGGGGTTGAGCGCATCTTCGTGTGGTTGCAGATCATCACCGCCGCATATGTCGCTTTCGCGCACGGAGCAAACGACCTCTCAAACGCTATCGGGCCGATGGCTGCGGTATGGCAAATCCTCGGCGGTGGTGGTGAAATCCTGGAGAAGACCTCAATCCCGGTGTGGATATTACTGCTGGGCAGCCTCGGAATCGCCATCGGGGTAATGACCTGGGGCTGGCGGGTGATGGAGACCATCGGTACCAAAATCACCGAAATAACTCCGACCCGCGGCTTTGCCGCGGAATTCGGTGCGGCCACGACGATTCTGATGTTCTCGATGCCATTCCTTGCGGTCCCGGTATCTACCACCCACACCTTGGTTGGAGCGGTGGTCGGAGTCGGCCTGGCCGGTGGCGCGAAGGCTGTTGATTTCCGGGTCTTCGGCAAGATCGTCGCTTCTTGGATAGCCAGCGTCCCCGTCACAGCATTCGGTGCCGTGGTCCTCTTCGTCGCCTCTGGTGGTGATGACCTGAATATGATAGTGATCCTACCGATCGCTTTCCTGACCGTAGGCTATGTGATGTGGAAGAACATTCGTGACGAGCCGGTCAAAGAGGTCGTGCACGATTCGACCTTGATAGATGATGCCGTCGCCCACACACCATTCGAATTATTCCACGAGCATGCCAAATCGGTAGAAATCACCGTCGAGAAAATGTTGGAGGCGGTGAACAAGGCTTCCGAGAGAAAGGATGCCAGCGCTGAAATCAAGGCAACTATTGAGGCCGAGTTGGCCGCTGATGTGCTCAAGAATGACCTGCGTTCGAAAATGGTGGCGCTTGAATTCCGCTTGATGGTCAATCGGGATGAATTCCTACACATGCTCAGTCGCCAAGACCGAATCGCCGACTACGCACAAAATGTTGCTGAACAACTATCGTTCAGAGAACTCTACGACAATGACGAGGCCCTGGTGAACCTCAAGAAAATGGGTGAAGCGGTGGCGATAACCGTCGCCGCTTACGAGGATGCGGTTGAGACGCTGAAGGACATGAGCCTGTCGGGGATGACCAAGGTCGCCAAGGAGAGGCTGGAAAGTCTCATCGATGCGGTCAATCTGAGAGAGCATGAGGCCGATGAAGTGGAATCCCGGGCGGCCGCACACGTGTTCTCGTCTGGTGATGAGGATGCTCTGGCGGCGATGCACATGTATCGGGTACTACAACGCTTGGACGATGTTGCGAATGCCTGTGAGAAGGCGGCAAATGCCTTCCTGCCAATCCTACATCGCTGAATGTGACCCCAACTCTCCCTTTACCACCAGTCGGCCTGATAGATGGTTTCCTTCGGCCGTTGCTGGAGCCCTCCGGTCACCCACCGGTCGAGCGCGGTTTTGAAATGCTATGCTGTAGTGGGCTGAGCGTTCGAGCCAGGCCCCGACCGCAATACGGCCGGTGGTTGTCGCTCAAGGACGTGCTCAGCCATGGGAATGGATCCGCAACTGAAGGCAAAGTTGCAGAAGCAGCGCTATCACCTCGTCGGAGAGCACGGCGGTGTCAAAATATGTCACTGGACCAGAGAGAGCCTTCTGCGTGACCGCTCGTGCTACAAAGGAAAGTTCTACGGTATCGCCAGCCACGAATGCCTACAGATGTCGCCGGTGGTCGACCAATGTAATCTGGCGTGTACCTATTGCTGGCGAGAACCACATATGGACAGTCTTGAATTGACCGACCAAGACCCACTTGAACTTCTTTATGAGAGCGTGCGCGCCCAGCGTCGCCTGCTAACCGGATATGGTGGAAACATCGAAGTCAACCCAGAAAAGTTCATCGAGGCGCAGAATCCTAAGCACGTCGCCATTTCGCTTAACGGAGAGCCGACACTGTACCGAAATCTATCCGAATACATCGACTTGTGTCATAAGCATGGGATGACGACGATGCTGGTCACCAATGGCACCCTGCCCAAGGCAATCGAGAACCTCGATGTCTTGCCGACCCAACTCTACGTCAGTGTCGACGCCCCCAATGAGGAGGTCTTCAACCGAATCTGCAAACCTAAGTGGGGCTCGGGGGCGTGGGATAAATTTGAGCAGACCATCGACCTTCTACCCAGTCTGGACACCCGAATAGTCTGCCGTCACACCTTGGTGAAGGGTGAAAATATGAATCCCGAACATCTCGCCCAATATGCCGCACTGGACAACCGTGCCGACCCGGATTGGATCGAGTGCAAGGGTTATGTCTTCGTCGGTCATAGCCGGGAGGTCATGTCGCTGGAGAATATGCCGAGCCACGATGATGTTCTCGAATTCGCCAATACCCTCGCCCCATTGGTCGACCGCCGCTTACTCGATGATTCTCGTCCCAGTCGGGTCGCTCTGATCGGGCGAGAGAAAATCCCACTCCCTATACCTGAGAAAATAATGGATTTCCCTGAAGACCTCGGGATTGCTCCGCCAATCAAGCACTTACCGCTTGCCAGATGATTGAGGATTTCCCCTCACCATCACCAGCACCACCAAGATTCCTGAGTCTCTTCTCATCGCTTCAGGCGAGTTTGCTCTGCCAGTCGGTGAGTTGTTTGACGTAGGCTTCGATATCTACCGGCTCTTCATCGTCCTTCGCCTGCTCGAGTTTCATCGTCACGGACTCGACCAATGAAGCATCGGGCTCATGGCCGAGCAGGCGGTTGAGAAATTCTGCCACACTGATTCCGGCACCCATGGCAATGGCCATGCGGATTTTGTTGCGCTCGTCCTCATCTTCAGGTTGGCGGGCTATCCAGTCTCTCAAGCACTCACCTCGGTAATTGCCTTGCAGGAGTTGCTCTGTTTGCGCAGTTGCCATTCTTCCCAGGGCAATACCTGTTCTTCGGTCCAGCGAGCGAGCGGCCCGCTATCGGCAAGTCTTCCCAGCAGACTCGGATGCTCCAGTCGGGTGGTGGAGAGAATGCCATTGCCGCCGAGTACCTGTGCCTGCTCGAGAATCATCGTCCCTTGAGCAATGCTCTGGCGGTCGGTCTGCGACCAGTACGCATAACCGTGCGGGTGAGTATGGACCCAGAGTCGGAAGGGAATGGAAATCCCCAGCGGCGGGTGGAGGGGAACCAATCCAGGTCCTCCCCAATCGACGTGGACAGTGTTTTCAGCATCGAATAGTACACTCAGTTCTCGCCCAGCAGTAACTGATAACAAGTAAACCACATCCCATTGACCGCGGCTTGCCAACTCAGTAATTATCGCCGTCGTATCGTCAGCCTTTCCTCCTTCAATGAGTTCCAAGGCAGTGTTGACCTCGTCCTTCATGCACTCACCTCTGATGATTGCGAGGTCGGGGATGAAGATGATTGCGAGGATGATTCTGACCTCGTCGAAGATTGCCCGCCAGTTTGCCCCGATGGGCTCTCTGCGGTTGGTTCTGGAAGTGGCAATGGCCCCATTGTGAGTGAGTTCATCTGCGCCATCGGCGTGGTCGTCGTTGCGCCTTCTACCAGACGCAGGTGTTGCAGCAACCATTGTGCCCCGGCAGCGGCTACCGCGGCAAATCCGAATTCGATATTGCCGGCTTCGAGTGCCCCCTCAAGTTGGCAGGAGGTCGGCTCATGTGGTGGTGAGAGTTGTGAAATGATGGTGGAATCGGTATTGCTGTCGAGCAACATCCAGCCATCACCACGGCAACGAAGGTCGAGCCAAGGCTTGTCACTATTGTGAACCAGTGCACGTGGCTCAGGCCGATCGACTGCGACCACGACCACGTCATATTCAGCCAATTGATCGGCTTTGCGCAATGCTTCACCGCGCGCCACTACTTCGATGCCGGGACACGTATTGTGGCGCTGCGCCAAGGCGTCGACCTTGAGCATACCAATCTCGGAATTACCGAACCGCTGATGGCCGAGGTTGTTGGCTTCGACAAGGTCATCATCCATCATCGTGATTCGACAGTTGAGGTTGCATCGGCTTGCCGCCGGGGCGAGTAAGTCGAGCAGAGTTGAGCCGATGCCGCCGGCGCCGACGATGAGTAGATTCTGCGACTCACCATGCGCCCCGCCGATTAATTGCGGCATTATCTGCACCGTTTTCACCTGCGCCCAATCAGCTGTGGCCAGTCCCGCAGTATCGACCATCTGACCATTGATGAAAAGCCAGGAATTAGCAGTAACTGTAGCCTTTGCCACCGCTTCGGACTGGGTCATCAACACGGTGCTGTGGCCGGTATGGTTAGCGATCTGCACCGCCACACGAATCTCATCATCGCCACCGACCAGACCGGGTACCAACTGAACGGTGCCGATGGCATTCCAATCAGCCTCACCCAGTCCTGCGGCATCGAGCATACGCCCATCGGCAAAGACCCAACTATTACTTTGTTCTTCGACCATCGAAATGGTCTCTTGTTTGGTTAGTTGAAGGGTATCATGACCGGTGTGATTGGCTACCAATACGGTCGTGGTAGCCATATCGCTAGTCGAGATTGCGGACGAGGCGGTGGTCGCAGTGGCGACAGGGGTGATGACCGAGTTGCTGGTTTGGGTGCTGGTTTGAGTTTGTTTTTGGGTTTTATTTTTCGTTTCCATGGTTATTTCCTACACGGTTTTCTCCCGGGTTATCTTCGTTTGCTCATCAGCCCCTTTTGAAGGGTGAATCATGCCAATCGGTATTATGGCTCAAGTAAATAGGGTTTCATAAGCAGATCGCAAACGCTGAACGAATTTTTTCTGAGAGAATCCCACCGCCCGCTCAATTCCGGCAGTATCGGCACTGCGTGGCGATTTATTCCTGCTGACCCAAACTTTGTGAAGAGTGGAAATCACCTCGATCCAGGCTGATTTCTCGAACGGGGGCAGGGGGGTTCCCGGGATTGCTAATTCATTGTGTGAACCCAAATCGGACATCAATACCGGGCAACCTGCCGCCATCGCCTCCAAGGGAGGATAACCAAAACCTTCGGCGACCGATGGGAATAACAGGGCATCAGCATGTTGTTCAAGAGCGATTAACTCAACCTCGCTGACCGCCCCCAGCCAATTCATTTCGACGCCGGCGCGCGCCGATTGCGATTGCAGGCGTCGGCTTGGTATGCTGTCGGATTCAGCACCGACCTTGTGTAGAATTACATCGCCACGGATATCTTCACCCAAGGCGCTGATTACGTCGATGGCGAATAGCAGTCGTTTGCGCGGCTCCTCACTACCGATAATCAATAGGTTGAGGTGGTCACTGGGTAATGATTCTGGACGCGGTTGAGGACTCAGATGTGGATTACGTGCCGTAGTATCAATGCCGAGGGGGACAACGATGGTACGACTATCGGGAAACAGCCTCTCAGCGTGCTCTTGGGTGGTTCGGCTGTCACATATCAACAGGTCAGCGCGCCCTAGCCCAGCGCGAATCTTCTCAAGGTCACGTTTGCGCACTCGACCGGGATTTTGCTCGCCTACTGTGATTTTTCCCTCTGGGCTCTCGATTATCTGAGGGTCGAGGTGGAATAGGTCGTGAACCGTCACCGCTACAGGAATCAGTGAATTATGTGGCACAAGTATCGCTTGCTCCTGATCGCTGATGTGCAGCAGGTCAGCTTGACCGGAAGCGGCGAGTTCAGACACTCGCCTTGCAACCTTTCGGGGGTGGGAACGCCAACGTCGCCACAGACGGCGCAGTGGTGAACCGCCGGTCATATGGTCAATTTCTCCAGCCAGTTCCCAGCCATTGATATCCCCGTGACGAAGGTGTAGCACAAGGTCATGGTGCGCCCGACCGAGTCCGGAAAGCGAGGAAATCGCCCCGCCACGAGCGACCAGGACCCTTCTAGGCATGGAGGTCACGAGAGGTTCTCATGTCTTGAAAGCAACCGGCGATAGTTTGTCGGTCAGACGATTTCTTCGGGCGTCTCAAGGGGGTGACCGCAATGACTGCGAGTTGTGGTTCACTCGGGTGGTTGCGGAGGAAAACAGTGGATGTTCCAGGGGGGGGGAGTAGTAGCGGTCATGCGGATGCCATCGTGTTTGAGGTGTGATTCACTCAGGTGGTTGCGGCGGGGCGTAATCATTCTTGACCGCTTCGGCAACGATTGCCATATCGCTGTCGACCATCATCTCGACCAATTGCTCAAAGGTGGTGGTTGGACTCCAACCGAGGGCAGCGGCGGATTTTGCATAATCACCTATTAGCAGTTCAACCTCAGCCGGGCGGAAGAACTTGGGATTGGTACGAACCCGCACCGTCCCACTTTGGTCGGTGGCGATGGTATCGACACCCTCACCAGACCAGGTCAACTCCATTCCGGCGTGGTTGAAGGCATGATTAATCATATCGCGAACACTGTGGGTGCGACCGGTGGCGACGACGAAGTCGTCGGCCTCATCCTGCTGTAGCATGCGCCATTGCATCTCGACATAGTCGCCGGCAAAGCCCCAGTCGCGCTTGGCATCAACATTACCTATCCACAGGCATTCATCGATACCGTGTGAGATTCGCGCCGCGGTCATAGTCACCTTTCGGGTGACGAATTCCAAACCCCGACGCGGGCTTTCGTGGTTGAAGAGAATACCGGTACAGGCGAAAAGACCGTATGACTCACGATAATTTCTGGTAATCTCAAAGGCGAAAACCTTGGCGCAGCCATAGGGCGAGCGAGGGTGGAATGGAGTCAACTCGTTCTGTGGAATTTCGCGTACTTCACCGAACTGCTCGCTTGAACCGGCCTGATAGTATCTACAGTCAGGTTTTACTCGCTTTATCGCTTCAAGACAACGCAGGGCACCCATCCCGGTAACGTCTGCGGTCATCATCGGCGAGCGCCATGATTCGGGGACAAAGGACTGTGCTCCCAAGTTGTAGAACTCATCGGGTTGAACTTCAGTGACGGCATTATCGATACTGCTCTGGTCGGTCAGGTCACCATTGATGAGATGGAATTTCTTGTTCCCCTGCAGGTGGTTGATGAGACTGCGACCCAAGGTCGGTTGGCTGGTTCGCCGCACCAGACCATAGACCTCGTAGCCCTTTTCCAGCAATAGTTCTGCCAGATAAGAGCCATCTTGACCGGTTACCCCGGTAATCAGGGCGGTCTTGCCTCCAGCCATGCCTGACCGAGCCCCCTTCTCCTCTTCAATGCAAAGGCCACTGAGATTTTAATCCGGGCTCGGCCTTTGCTTGGGGGGACCTCTGGAGGATGCATCAATAGACTGATGAAAGCACCCGCACATCCGGCCAAGAAAAAGAAGCCAAAGGTCAGTGAATAGTCCACCCGGGTGGGGCGAAGCGAATTTCAAGGCCGTTGGTCTCTAGTGCGAAGCCGTATCCACAGAGCATGAATAGCCACCAGATGAATACCGCGATGAATGCCAGCAAGAAGCCGAAACTGTGCATTTCAGGCCCACCGGTGGATTGGTAAGAATTGCCCACAGACTCACGCCGCCTTCATAGGTCGATGGCCGGTCACGCCACTGTGGACGGAGAATCAGCCTCCGGTGAGCGCTTGCGGGTGCTGGTTGTGCGAGCCTCATTTGCCAGTCTGGGCGGGGCCGAGCGAGAGCTACTCACCGTCCTTCGGGATTGGGGGCAAAGATGGGAGGTGACGGTTGCCACTTTGTCCCTGCCGAAAGCGGCACGGGATTTAGCCGCAGGGCTGAAGGTCAAGTGGCTGAAACCGGAGGTTACCCTTGAACTTCCGAGCGGTGGAACAGCCGAGATCACCGCTAAGGCGAGCAAGGTTGCCAGCAAGGCTTGGAAGAGCGTTCCAGGCCTCGCTGAAGCGATTGCGAATGTCGATGTGGCGCACATTTCGGTTTGTCGAGGCTCGCTGGAGATTCTCCCCTTACTCCCCTCCGGGATTGGAGTTCACTACCATTGTCTGGAACCCCCGCGCTGGTTGTACGAAGATGTGTTACAGCGAAAAATCGACGGTCGTCACAAGCGACCACACTGGGTGACAAAACTGTTGTTCCGGTCGCAGAAAAAGGCCGACCAAAGGCTGGTCAAGCAGTTGCTGGAGCGAAAGGGAAGCGCGATTTCCGGAAATTCTCACTATACCCAAGCCAATATTGGAAAATTCTATGATTTGCACGTCGATTCCTCTCTCACCAACGGCGAGCCGCCGGCCCGAGATGCCACCGGCAGGGCGCTCGGACCTTCGGTGGTGGTGCCGAGCATTGACCTTGCGGATTGGCCTGAGGTAGCCGATACCGCTGAGACCGCAACCGAATCACCCCTCACTCCCGATTCCCCCTATGTGGTCACGGTCGGCCGTCTCGGTTGGGTCAAGGGGGCGTGGGAAACCGTTCATTCACTCGCTGGCACCGGGCTGGGATTAGCACAGGTCGGTGGTGGTGATGATGGCGATAAAGCCCGCTTGCGCGCTGAAGCACAGCGATTGGGCGTGCCGTTCTGGGTGATGCCAAGGCTCGAACAAGCAGCCCTGCGAAAACTGGTGCGTGGGGCGGTGGCGATGGTCAGCCATGCCCACGGTGAGCCGTTTGGGCTGACGCCGATTGAGGCGATGGCGGTCGGAGTTCCAGCACTATTCGTCGATGAGGGTGGTTTCCACTATACCATGACCGGTGCCGGCTCGGGGCGGTTATTGCCGCGCCCACCGCTCGGTGCCGCCAGCGACCATCCGGATATGGCCGCGTGGCACCAAGCCTATGACCAGGCACAAGATGCAGAGATTCGCCGAGATTGGGCCGTAGCCGGCCGGAACCACGTCGAGGGTGGTTTCACCCCCGAAGTGCAAGCACGGGCGCTTGAGAGACTTCTGCGCGACTGTATCAAACATGCTGTCTAGCCATTGGAGACGACCCACCTGTCCCTCTCTGACAGCGCAGATCCGAATAGCCCACTTCAAGTCTTGACCAAGGGGCGGGTGGCGCCACATTCAGGGCATGATTGTACATTCTCATCATCGTATTCGTATTTGCACGCCGGGCATTCTAGCGATAGGATGCGGTGCGACTTATCAAATACTGAAATCACCACATCTTCGGCACTTTCGAGCACCAGACGACGCTCCGCGACCTCGGCGACGACCCATCTACCAGGCCCGCCCATCTCGAGCAGGAGGTCGGGGGGTAGACTTACCATTCCCATTTCATCTATCAGCAATTCGCGTGATTCGGCCAACTCGGCAACCTCGAAACCTTCGCCGTGTTGAGCGATGAAGCGACCGTCGCGTAATTCAAGCGCCCGGTCACAGAAATCGGCGACCTCACTGCTGTGGGTGACGAGTAAGAAGGAAACATTATCCTCATCGTGCAGTCGCTTGAACAGCGCCAAAACCTCGCGACTGGTAATCGGGTCGAGTGAACCCGTCGGCTCATCGGCGAGAATCAACTTCGGATTGGTAATCAGCGCTCGAGCGATGGCCACACGCTGCTGTTCACCTCCAGAGAGCATCGCCGGTAGACCATGTATTCGTGATTCAAGCCCCAACTCAATCAGTAACTCGCCGGCGCGCCGCTTCGCTTCACGCGGTGAGACCCCTTGGTGGCGCAGCGGTTGGGCAACGTTGTCCAGCGCCGACATATGCGGCAGGAGATTGCCCTCCTGGAAAATGAAGGACACCGTCTTTCGCCTCAGTTCAACCAGTTCTGCGCCGGTCAGGCGAGTCATATTCCGCCCCGCCAGAGAGACCGAACCAGCGGTCGGCTTCATCAGCCCACCCAAGCACTTGAGAAGGGTGGATTTACCGCTCCCACTCGGCCCGACCACGGCGACCGCCTCGCCTGATTTCACGCTCATATGAAGACCGCGTAATGCCACGACGTTACCGTCTTCCGCGGTGGATTCGTAGACGTGGTAAAGACTGTCGGCGGAAAGGATTTCCTGATTGTTCTCCGACAATTTCACTCCCCCTTGAGAACCGTTGCCAAATCCGCTTTCAGCGCCTTTCTGGTGGTCACCAATAATGCTATGACTACAGAAATGAATACCGCTAAGACAACCATTGATAATTCAAACCACGGCCATACTAGATCTCTGGTTATCACCGTCGAAGAGCCCCCGAAAATCTGGAAGATGAAACCGAAAATCTCGAACATCCCATTGAAGGACAGCGCCAATCCCATGCCGAGGATGACGCCGAGGAACATCGAGACGACAATGATGGAGAGAATCTCGAACAGTACCAGGCGGATTATCTGGTTCGGGCTGGCACCGATGGCCTGCAATACCGCCAATTCTTTCTGACGCTGGTTCAATACCAGTGAGAGGAAGACGAAGGCCGAGGCGATGGCGGCGATGCTGGCGACGACGAATTGCAGGCTCAATAATCCCGGTGTGCCGAAAATCAGTCCGCCGTTGCGTTCCACCTTCTCATGGGCGCTCGACCAGTCATCAGCACTGGATACCCGGTAATCCGCCTCGAGATTTGCCCGCAGCGCCTGCAATTCCTCTCCTTTGATTCCATCAACGGCTATTATCCACGTGTACGCGGTGTGGTTGTTCACTGCATCATCACCGACGAAGGCACGCCAAGCGGACTGCCCGATAATCAATGATCGCGACATTGTATCATCGGGAATTCCGGGGATGAACTGGTGCACACCGAGGTAGCGCAGGGTGGCATTGTGCAGGGTCGAGTTCATCCGAATCGAGGTGCCGGACTCAAACAATACCGCGGTCAATGGTGGCGGCATCAATGCCGATCCAGAGATGCATCCGGTATCATCTGCAGCCGAGTTATCCGGACATATCGCCCCGCTCAAATCGGCCGCTACAGTGAGGTCAAACAGTCCGAATGCTCCGGATAGATTTGCACCCGAAAGATTCGCTCCGGTCAGTGAAGGTGGGAGGAACGGCAAATCGATTATGACCGTGTTCTGTAGTTGCGCACCGGATAGGTCGGTTCCCGTCAGATTGGTACCTACGAATAGTGATTCGCTGAGATTGGCCTGTGATAGATCTGCCATCGATAAATCGCTGGAGGAAAGGTCACTGCGACCATAGTCTCGACCACTCAAGTTTTGCCCGCTGAGATTCAACGTAGACAGGTCTTGCTCCATCATGGCCGAGTAATTCTCCATCAATCCCATCAATGCCGACAATGCCGACTGGTTGAACGTGGATATTGAATCGTTGAGATTGAAGCCAACGGATTGAACGATTTCGAAATTAATCTCATCCCAAGTGAAATTTCTCAATTCCGAACGCTCGCGAGAGTCATCGGTGGCGAGTAAGATATCGCCACTGTCCGAGCCGCCACCGCGTCGGCCCGAGCCCCATAGGTCGAGGGTATATGCTGAATCGAAACCGGCCGAGAAGGTCATCCCCTGATAGGCGGTCAAGGCCTTTTCGACATCATCCCCGGGTAGCGATTGCTCATACCAGTGCAATACCTCATCACTACCATCGAGAATTACCCAGGTCTGTAGCGTATCCCCGTCATCATTGCTCAAGATAAGAGTCGGGACCGTGGTCGCGAGCAAAGGTAATTGCTCGCCATATACGTCTTCGACCAGCGCCTCGACCTGAGAGGCACTACTCAGGTCGGTCATCGTTATCTGCAGGTCCGAACCGACCGTCGATGAGGCGGTGCGCTCGTCGACCATCGTCCCGGTGTACCCCTGTACCGCCGCCAAGGTGACTATCGATAGGGTCAGCAACATGATGACCGCGAGGCGATTGACCGATTCGGCCGAGCCCGAGCCCTTCAATCCGCGCTTGACATCGTTGAGAAGAGGTGAGCGGCCGAAGAAGAATTGCATGATGCGCGGCCCCGCGGCGCCGATTCTTCCGAGTAGTAGCGCCCCACCGAACCATAGTAGGAACGGGCCGAATATTCCGAGCAGACCCTCGAGGAAGAAATTCTTGACGATGCCATCTTCACTGCCCCTCATCTCCAGCCAGGTATCGACGACCGCAATCATACCGATGCTGAACATCAGCCAATGCAACCAAACCTTCGGCTTGGCCACCTGACGTACCTTACGAACCCCTTCGTCGATTTCCAATTCGATGAATTCCTTGGCCTTGCCACGGCCAATAATAATCGCCAGTCCCAAGGTGGCGAAGGCCGTAAGCATGGTCGAGCCCAATCCCAAGGCTGGGTCGACGTTGAATTCACTTTGCGAGAAAACCATGAATCCGACGCTGGAGAGAACCACCGGAACCGCGGCCAAGGCAAGGAAATATCCCCCCAGCCACGCTACTGAGGACATGACCGCCAATTCCAGTAATACCATTCCCTGCAATTGTTTAGCGTCGGCACCGATGACGCGGTGGATTGAGATCTCGCGCCGGCGTTGTTCCAATGATAGTACCAAGCCGTAAACCAGAACCGCCAACGACAATACTACAATCGGAATCATGATGATATAATCAAAGGTTTGAATCAGCCCGAGAAAAATGTTCAAAAAGGTGATTGTTCCACCGATTATATCAAAATAGTACAACTCAATATTTTCCGAGGTGTAGTTCTTACCACTTACTTCCCAGCCCAGGTCTTCGACCCAATCAGCCGCTTCGGAAGTTGAGGAAGTAGGTAGTTGCGTGCGGTCGATGGTAATCCCGAGATAGACATGGTCGTGGTCGATGATAGTGCGGATATCATCCTCTTCGAGAGCGGTCCATGTGGCGAAAATCGGATTCGGTGCCAAAGTTGGATTGCCAAATGGCCAAGGCTCGTAAATGCCCAGTATCGTCGTATTGGTCAGGGTGATTGTCTGGCGGCAGAACACGTGGTGGGTCTCACCGAAATCGGTGGTGCCGGGGCAGTCTTCAATCCCCCCTTCAACCGTTGATTTCTTTTCGACGACGTATTGGAAGGTCACCTCATCAAGGTGGTCTCCCACCTGTGCCTGAGCAGCCGAAGCGATGGTTGATGGAATGAATATCCCGCGTTGTTCCTCCACCTCCTGCGGCGATGACCAGTTGCCCATTCCCAAGATGATGCTGGCGCCGAGCCGCTCGGCAATCTCACCATCGAAAGCACCTGGGCCAAGGAGTCTGATGGCGCGGGTATCGGTGATCGGTGGGCCATTCGACATCAATTCAGGGTATTCAAACGTGACATTCTCCCAGTTGGTGTTTTCAGTCGATGAAATAGAATCCATCAACAATGGTTGCGCGGTGATGAAATCCTCGTTGAAGAATCCGCCGCCGTGTATCCCCTGGCGACCGAGAATGACCGTACAATCGCTGATTTCTATTCGTTCTGTCAACTCATCGCAGGCCTGCATAAGAGTTGAGGTGTTGTTGCTCCAACCTTCAGCACCGATGATGGGCGCTTTACGGAATTCTATCTTGGCATCGAAGGGCTCTGATTCAAGCGACTCCTGAAAGAAGATCTGTGATAATCCAACCCCGTAAGACAGCACTGTGGTGATGACCAGGCTAGCGAGGAAGACACCGGCAACAACCGCTAACCCACGCTCTCGCCCACGCCACGCCCCCAGTATTGCCAACCTCAGTCGGTCGGGAATGTCGCGCCCTTTGCGCACCCTCTCCTTGGCCCAACTCAGGCGACTCATTCTTCCTCACCTCTTATCGCATCGCCCCAAGCGCTGTAGATATCCGAGTCGGAGGTCTTGCCATCCTTGAGCAGTAACATTCGGTCAGCCTTTGAAGCGAGATTCGGGTCGTGGGTGACCAAGAGAATCGATATCGGGTTGGTTTCGTCGTGACATAAATCCTTGAACAATTCAAGAATCTCGTTGCCGCTGGCGATATCGAGATTCCCGGTTGGCTCGTCGGCCAGCAGAAGGGGACGGTTGCCGGCGATTGCCCGGGCGATGGCGACGCGCTGTTGTTGACCTCCCGATAATTGCCCCGGCAGGTGGTCGATACGGTCGTCGAGGCCGACTTTACTGAGCGCGGCAAAGGCACGCTTCTCTGACTCATCGCTGGGGACTCCAGAAATATCTAGGGCGATGGCGACATTGTCCAGTGCCGAGAGATGGTCGAGGAGATGGAAGTCCTGGAAAATCCACCCGACTTTATGACGGCGAACGTCGACCACAGAGGATGGGCCTTTCAAGCCATACTTACGCCCCTCAAGGTTGATTGTTCCACTATCAGCAGCAAGCAAGCCACCGATGATGTTTAGCAGGGTGGACTTCCCGCAACCCGAAGGTCCCATCATCGCCACCAGTTCACCGGACTTGAGTTTGAAGTCAATGCCCTTCAGAACTTCCAAACGGTTGGTTCCAGAACCAAAACCCTTGGTTAGTCCGGAGACCTCCAGCATACTGCGGGCTGGTAAAGATAGTATTTACAGATAGCCCCTTGACGAACTTGGGGTAATCTGAGCTCTGGGAACGAAGGACAGATTGATGAAGCGATGGCAGGTCGCCAAGTCATGCGACCGGTCGAAAGTGTGGCGGTGATCGGCGCCGGAAACATGGGCTCGGGAATTGCCCAGAAAAGCGCCCAAGAAATGTTTGATGTGCAGATGGTCGACCGCGAGGAGAAATGGGTGGAGCGTGGCCAGAGCGTCATCGCCGATTTCCTCGCTGAGGCGGTCGAGCGACGCATTTTCTCCGAGGCGCAGGTCGCCGAGATCAAGGGCCGAATCACCAGCGTGGTCGGCACTGAGAATATCGATCCAACAACCGATTTGGTCATCGAAGCAGTGTTCGAGGATTTTGCCATCAAAACCGAGGTTTTTCACATTCTCGACAAGGTATGTGATGAGCACACGATTCTAGCCAGCAATACCAGCAGTCTCTCGGTGAACGAACTTGCCCAAGCCACCGGCAGACCAGACCGCTTCATCGGTCTGCATTTCTTCTTCCACCCGGCCAAGAACCGCCTCATCGAAGTTATTCCCAGCGCTTCTACCAGCGCAGAAACACTATCCCGGGTTGTGCAGTATTGCAAGATGAGCGGCAAGGTGGTCATCATCTGCAAAGACCGCCCCGGATTTGTCGTCAACCGGTTTTTTGTTCCGTGGTTGAACGAAGCCTGCCTATTGTTGGAGCAGGGTATCGCCTCCACCGCCCAGATCGATGCTGTGGCCTGCAAGGCCTTTGGCATCGGCATGGGCCCATTCGCATTGATGAATCTCACCGGACCACCGATTGCTCTTCACGCAACCGATTATCTCAGCGAGCAACTCAATTGTCCACGCTACCACGGGGCCGACAACCTACGCGATATGGTTGCTGCGGGAGAGATGTGGGAAATCGCTCCTGCGGATGAGGGTGGCGACGAAGCACTCGACGACGAAGTTGCAAGCACAATCTCCGAGCGCCTGCTAGGCCAGGTCTTCGCGGTCGCGGCGCAAATCGTCGAGGAAGAGGTCTGCTCGCTGGAGGATGTCGACCGCGGTGCCAAGGTCGGACTGCGCTGGTCGCGCGGTCCGTTCGAATTGGCCAATGAAATCGGCGTTGCCAACGCGAGCCGAATGGCGCAGGAATATGCTGATTTGGCCGGATTTGAATTACCTGAATTCCTGCCCCAGCAAGCCGAAATAAGCCAGCCCTTTGAATTCAATTTTGTCGACCTCCGCGTTGATGAGGGAATCGCCACCATCACCCTGAACCGCCCTGAAGCGATGAACGCACTGAATCAGACCATGGTTCGCCAACTCGGCGAAATGGTCGCCCAGGCAAACTCGAGAGAGGATGTTACCACCATCGTGCTGGAAGGGGCGGGCAAGGCATTTGTGGCCGGCGCCGATGTGAAATTCTTCGTCGATAAAATCCGCGCCGAGGCGATTCCCGATATATTCGAGTTCACCCGCCACGGCCACGAAGTGCTCAACCTGCTGGAGTCCTCACCTAAGACGACCATCGCCCTGACCACCGGGCTGGCGTTGGGCGGTGGCTTGGAACTCGCTCTCGCGTGCGATTATCGCATCGGCACCCACCGCACCCAGTTCCGCTTCCCCGAAACCAGCATCGGAATCTATCCCGGTCTCGGAGGTACTCAGCGACCGGCGCGTATCTGTGGGATCCCCGCCGCCCGATGGGCCGTATTAGCAGGTAATTTCATCGATGCCGATACCGCTCGTGACCTTGGCCTGGTGACCCATCTGGTCGAGGTCGGCGAGGTCGAGCAAACCGTAGCCGAAATTGCTGAAAATGGAAAGCCGGACAACAAATATCCTGGCCAGCCGGCTAACCCTGAGAGTAAAGTGGCTATTTTCGCCGCCGAATTCTACCGTGATTCATCCCTCCAAGCCCTGCTGGAAGGTAATTGCCCAGACGGTTTCGATGCCGAGGATGGAAATGTCGCCCGCCAACTCAAGGCACTCTCCAGGGCCGCACCAATCGCCGTACGGATGGCCAGTGAACTGATCGATACAGCCGCTGATACCGACCTGGAGGATGGTCTGCAAGGAGAACTTGACCGGCTGCCGGAGATTTTCTCGACCGCAGATGCGCTAGAGGGTCTGTCGGCACTGATAGAAGGGCGCAGGGCGACCTACTCAGGTAAGTAACCGGTTTACCGATTAAACCATGTATGTGAATTAACACCGAGTGTGTGAGGTAATCCAGATGACTGAACCGGCGCTGAGCATCCCGAGCGATGAACTCGACAAACTTCAGGCCTACATCGCCGACACGGTGACCACCGGTGTAGATATCCGCAAGATTCTGTCGACCTACTCCGGTACTTATCCTTATGATGAGGCTTGGGAAGTCTCGGCCGCGGTCAGGGCCTTACGGGTTTTCGCCAGTCGCTGGACCATCGAGATTCTCTCAGCCCTATACATCACCGGCCCGAAGCGCTTCAATGAGTTGAAGGGCCTGCTGGCGGGAATCTCCAGCCGTACCCTGTCAGACAAGTTGACTCTGCTGGCCGGGGAGGGATTGGTCATCCGCAAGGTCAAAGAGGGACCCCCGATAAGGGTGAACTACATCCTCTCCGAGCATGGATTGTTGTGCGGTAGGCTGCTCTCACCGCTCGTTGCATACCTCAAGTTACACTGTGGTGCCGTCATCTCGAAGGCCACTAAGTAGCGAAGGCCACTAAGAAATGCCACAACACTCGGCCTTCGCCAATTCACACGCAAGCCTGAGTTTTACCTATGATTCTTTGATTGGTAATTGCCTAAGGCTTCGCTTGATTAATTGTTGAGGAAATCGGCGACCGCTTTGGCGAAGTCCTCCGGCCTATCATTGCCCATCATCAGTTTGCGCGCCGCCCGCGCTCCGGGCAAACCCTTGGTGAAGGCAACCGCGTGGCGGGTCAGCCATTTTGGTTGTAACCCAGTGGTCTCCTCAGACAACTCGACATAGCGCTTCCAACACCAGGCGCGGGCGATGAAGTCCCGCTCATTTGGCCTAGCCTCCTCCCATCGCCGTGGGTCGTCTTGAGCCCATGGGCTGGTCGGGATTGGCCATCCTAATCCGGCTTTGATTTCGGCGAAAACCATTGGCCGGCCAATCGCTCCTCTTCCAATCATCAATCCTGCCGCACCGGTCGCCTCAAGGCATTTCGCCGCGCTTTTGGCATCGGTGATGTCGCCATTGGCGATTACCGGAATATCGACCCTCTCGACCACTTTGGCGATGGTTTTCCAATCGGCATTTCCCGAATATCCCTGGCGCAGGGTACGGCCATGAATACACAGCCGTATGATTCCGGTGGTGGCTAGTCTTTCACCGATTTCGACGACATTATTGGCGCCGGCACCGGTTCCCAATCGTAATTTGGCGGTGATGGGGATATCGCTGACGGCTAGGCAGGCCTCGACAATTCCCACCAGTTCATCCGGGGTGCCCATCAGTGCCGCCCCGGCACAGGTCCGTGCAACTTTGGGTGCGGGGCAACCGAAATTGAGGTCGATGATGTCGGCACTGCCCTGTAGCAATTCAACGGTCTTCACCATCTCATCTAAATCACCACCGAAAATCTGTGGAATGAATGGCGTCTCACGCTCATCCGATTCGAGCCGTAACCATGAGCGGGCAACATCTCGGCTCAGCGCCGCTGAGGAGGTGAATTCGGTTATCGTGACATCAGCCCCACACTCCTTGGCCAGCAGACGGAATGGCAGGTCGCTGACACCGCTCATCGGGGCGAGGGAAAGCGGCACCTGGGCCGGGTTTGAAGGCACCTCTCAACCCTCGGAAAAGGCCTTTTCCAACTGCTCGGCCACCCGTCTGATACGGCGTAGAACCCGGTCGAGTTTGCTCATACACATCTCGGCACAGCGCTTAGGATTATCACCAACCATTCGGTAGCCGAAGGGCAATCTCCCGCCGAGTAGATTGAGCAACAGCATCTGTTCTTGGGGGGAAACTTTGGCCAGATTCTTCTCGACCAGTTCCGGAGTCAATTTACCCTTCTTCAGTGCCTTGACCAATATCTCAGCCTGCCGTGGGGGAAGTTGTCGGTTGAAACCACCCTTGAGCAATAACCAATCCTCACCGCGCTTGCGGAACTGCGATTCCATCGCCTCCCATAGGATGGTGGGCAAGCGGTCGATTCGCGCCACCCGCTCGACGATTCCGGCGGCATGAAATCGCTCGAGGATACGGATCAACCGGGGTTTGGTGGCTTTGGTCATCTCGACCGCTTCGTCGATTGAGAGCGGGGCGGTGCGCGCCAACATCGTGGAAAATAGTTTGACCGCCACAGAATCAGCCATTATCGCCTTGCCTGGGCGCTCTCCGAGCAATCCCATCTCAGCCATCCAGTTCGACAGTTCATTCGCACCTTTGATGTCGGGAAGGGGTGAGGGTTCGGTCACCCATAATCGCAGTGCTGGGGGCTCACTCGCAGCGGCCAACGCAATCTTGCCAGGGCTCTGGCCACCCCCCCGGTCCCACCAATTATCCAGGTCGGCCAAGCGCATCTGTAACAGAATTCTTGCCTCCTGTGAGAATAATTCGACCGCCGCACTCAAGCAGCCGCCGCGCAGAAAGTGGCGGCGCCAGCCATCACCTTCGCTGCGGCTGCTTATCAGTCGGCAGGCCGAGAGGCGCGACAGGTGGTGATGCAGGCTTGCCGGAGCCAGTCCCAATTCATCTCCCAAGGCATTGGCATCGACACCGATTTTGGGATTGGCCAAGAAATGCTCGCGCAACAATCTGACCACCGGCTGCTGGGCATCACCAAAGGCGTGTTCTTCGCCACGACGGCGAATCAATCCGAAGGTGGCGACCAGCCAATCGATGAGTTGGGTAACATCTTTTTTGCTGGTCGGAATTGGATGTTCCTCAATCCTGACCTGGAACATATTCACTCACCCGCCTCGACCCACCATAAGCATGCGCACGCGACAGGACGAACATTTGACGATTGGCGAGGCCCGACTTCGTAGCCGACAAGAAAACGACGGATGGCAATAAGAATGGCCAAGAGGTACGTAGAGACGCAAATCAGCGCTCTTCATTCCATGTATGGTCGAGAACGGAGACTTCGGGTTGGCCGGTGCTTGAATCATTCACGGCAGAACCCGCCTCGCCCAATGATTGCTTCAAATGATCTTCAAGGTCGAGCCGGTCAAGGCGTAAAATACCGCGCCGGCGCAGAACCTTGACGGCTGAATGTACTGTCGCCTTCGAGCGACCGAGTTGGCGTGACAATGCCGCTTGCGAGCGTGGCACGCCATCAATGCGAATGTGGTCGACAATCGCGCGCTGGACTACCGAAAGACCGATGTCGAGCCGACTAGCGGCACGTTGCGGGTCGGCATCGATTTCCGACAAGACCTCGACCTGACTAGGCCCCCCGGCAAAATAGCAGGTGCGACCATTTACCCTGACGATGGTGATGGCGCGTTGCACCTGAAGGACATCGAGGTGGTGTCTGAGCGAGCCATTGGCCGCCTGTAGAGCGCGTTGCAGTTCACGATAGCACAACCCCGGTTGTTCATCCAAGGTCTGCAGTATCGAGACTCTAAGTGGGTGTTCATCGCCATCCGAAACCCTGGTGGTTATCGTACCGCTGGAAGTGAAAGCAGTAGATAATCCGCCGAATCCACCGACCAAACCTGCCAGCCCAGCCGCTAGCCACGGCCGTTGTCGGACCCATTGCTGAAGCAGTGCCATCGAACCGACCTCGGTCCTCAACTCAAATGAAGGCACCGGTAAACAGCGTCAAAAAGACGCAACGTGGTATCGCTACACCATGCCGCACTGGCGACGAATATATTTGCTACGCTCTTAACGTGATTTTCACGTTGCGGCTTTCTTCAAGGTAGTCGGGTTTCATGGAATTCGGGACTTTACGTTCAAACAATACCATGGGGTCGTCTCTAGTTAGGAGAAATATCAGAATGTTATTTGGGAAAAATCTGCATCCAAATCAATAATATACTAACAAGGTAACGCGAATACATGTTTTCTAAGAGAGCAGAGTTAAACTTCCGCAACACCCGCTCAAGAATGTTCTTCCTCGTCACCCTCACCATACTATTGACCTCAACCATGGCAGCAGCAACTCCAACAGATGAGTCAACATCCAACTCTGGTTCTGACGACAACGATGATATTCTCGGCAACGAGCGTATCGACTACCGCGAACAGGACATTCGAGTAATCAGAGAACCCGACAACAAGTCGCGGGTCTCCATCAAAGTAGGAGATGATGAATTCAGCGTCCGCTGGGGCGATGATTCCTTGAATGGCGCGGTTGAGTTGGTGAGCATTCAAAGGCGCTACCTCGGCGTGGCTGATATCTACAACGTTAACGGCGAGTTTGAAGGCCGAATCGGCATCCCCGTCGAGAAGTTATTCCGGACGGAATTCCCTGGTATTATCGAGTACGCCGACCAGGATTCAGACGGCATGTTCGGAGTCATTTCAAACGGCAAGGCAGGTTCCCTGAATGAGATTCTCAACGATGCGGCGATGACTCATGAGGAGGTGTACAAGTATGTTGACCTCAGGAACGCGGAATGGTCGCTGCGTGATTGGGACAACACTTCCGACACGGACTCGCGAAACCGTAGCCTCTCCTTTACCTTGGTAGCTGAGAACATCACTTACGAAGCTGTCAGAGCGGGAACGATGAGCGACAACACCTCCAAGTTGGACGCGGTCGAGATCACCTTCTACGGAACAACCAGAGAAGAGGTCATCGATATTGAGAGTATGCCTCACTACAGAGTGGAAGTTGAACGTGGTGCAGACGATGAGATAACCGTCAAGGAGAGCCGAAAGATTGCCTCCTCAGATGTCACGGGACACGTGCTCAAAACGACTTGGAAATACGATATGAGAATCAGAGGTTGGGACGGTGTCGCAATCAACGACACCCTAGATGGAAACGACAGCCGACTGTTCTCGGTCACCGAGGTTGCGACCGCCACCCGAATAGATGAGAGAGTCGCCGAGTGGATGCGGATTAATTTCGAAAACGCGATTGACCCGGAGGCGGTCATCGGCCATGCCAAGCGGAAAATAAGTGATGACCCAGTCGGAGCGACGTACGACACCGAGGGCTGGTTGAACGTCTGTGAGGAGGGAAAGATCACGGAGGTTGGTACGTCGGGCGAGCGCGTGAAGATGACTCCCTCTGAATTCTTGCAGCGCGAAGAGCAAGCCAAGGAAGTAATGAAGCCTGAAAATCAGGTTCAGGCTGAAGATGAAGAGGATGATGCGAACAAGGAATCCAAGTCACGGTCGGGAGATACGACTGGCAGCATCGCCGATGACGACAAGGCGAACAAGAGTCGAAAGGAGCGATTACTCGACGCTGTGGATAACCGGTATGACCGGGTCACGGGTTACTGCGCTGACCACGGAGAGTTGAAGGACGACGCTGTCAGGCGTGCCACGGCGATTCGTGGCGGCGGTCTATACTTTGAGGACAGTGGTGCAGAGTTTGCCCGGTTGCGATGGGTCAACAACGTCACTGTGCGCGAAGAGGGTGAGGAGATGGACTTTGAAGTCGTCTATCAGATACATGGCCGTCGCAACGTCACACAGGTGGATTTGCCTGACAACAGCACCGATCGTTATCGTGGAGTTCGCTTAATCGGCGGCTTCAACTATCCAGTCGCTGAGGACATCATCCACGACCCTGAAGTCAGTTCAGACACGGTGTACGTCAGTGTCTTTGATGATGGTTTTGCCGCAACAGACTCGCCCAGCGAACGCGTCGACACTACGCCAGAGCCGAGGTTGTCGGAGGGATTCCCGGGGTTCACCGGATTCATCGCCGCCGCGGCACTGTTCGGCGCCGCTCTGGTTGGTCGCCGCAGGCTGAATCACTGAATGAGGCTGCTACTAACTAGATACTGCCTGTATCATCTGTCCAATAATGGCCGATTGCGGATCTGAGTAGAGGGTACTCACTGCGTAAGTCTGCAGTTGCTGCCTATCTTACTTTGATACCTGTTCTTCGTAAGGTTGCCAGTCGTCCTCACCGAAACTGCCACCGACGAAGTGTAGCAGATAGCCGAGATATCCCAGCCAGAAGGCCGTGCGCGGAATCATGTGGCGACCGTCCCAGACGATTGCGCCGAGAATCAAGAACATGGTCGCACCCGCGAAGCAGTAATTGCGCCACAACGTCAGGTCGCGGAATCCTGGATGCCGATTAGCAGTAAGGTGGTCAGTATGATGACCACGGGAAGACGTTCAGAGACCGCTTTGAGGTCCCAGCGGGAGGCAGCAACAGCGTTCATCGACGTGCTCCTGCGCTGAACCAGCCCATATGATGCTTCTACCGACGGGGGTCTGCTGCACGAAGTTGGCAGGGGGGATTCCTCCCCATTCACTCGATGGTTCGGCCAAGACGTGTATCTGCGAAAAAAATGGCCTTATATACAGGTTGTACTATGCAACCCTCGGTTAACTAGTGGGCTTGGATTGCCGACTTGACTTAACATGAGAATATAAGGTGATAATGCGATGACTATAGGAATAGAACCACTGGCATCTATGGTGCTGGTCGAACTGGAGAAAGCCGCTGAGAAGACGCAATCAGGATTGCTGCTTCCCGAGGAAGCGCGAGAGAAAATGAACGTCGGAAAAATCGTGGCCGTCGGCCCTGAGGCCGAGCACGTGGCCGCGGGTGACAGAGTCATCTACCGCAACTACAGCGGCAGCGAGATTGAGTGGATGGGCGTCGAGTACCTGCTCATAAAGGAAGAGGACCTGCAGGCCAAGGTGCTTGCTTAAGGAGTGATATCAATGGCGAAACAAATAATCTACGGAGAGGAAGCAAGACGCAAACTACTGGAAGGAATAGATGCGGTGACCGATGCAATCAAAGTCACGCTGGGACCGGCCTCGCGCACAGTCGTGCTGGAGAAGAGCTGGGGCAGTCCGACAATCATCAACGACGGAGTGACGATAGCCAAGGACATCGATCTGCCAGAACCGTTCGCCAACATGGGTGCGAAACTCATCCGCGAGGTCGCCAGTAAGACTCAGGACAATGCCGGAGACGGCACGTCCACGGCTGCTGTGCTGCTCAAAGCTATGACCCACAAGGGTCTGCGCAACGTAGCCGCTGGGGCCAGCCCGGTGCATCTCAAAGAAGGCTTCGACGCGGCTGTGAATGCGGTTGTCGAACATCTCAAAGCCACCGCTATCCCGGTCGAGACCAGCGAGATGGTGAATCAGGTGGCGGCAATCGCCGCCAATAACGACCCCGAAATCGGCCGCATGATCGCCGAGGCGGTCGAGAAGGTCGGCGGCGAGGGCGTCATCACGGTCGAGGAGGCCAAGTCGATGGAGACCGACCTCAAGGTCGTCGAGGGGATGGAGTTCGACAAGGGCTACGTCTCACCATACATGATCACCGACATCGAGAAAAGCGAAGCGATTCTCGATAATCCGCTGATCCTGATGACGGACCAGACGATCAACAGCGCACAGGACCTGCTGCCGGCGCTCGAGGCCTCGATGCAGCAGAAGCGACCTCTGCTGATCATCGCCAAGGATGTCGAAGGACAGGCACTGGCGACATTGATCATCAACATCGCGGGCAAGATTGTGCGCGTGTGTGTCGTCAAGGCACCCGGATTCGGGGACGAGCAGGTCGAGCTGCTCGAGGACATCGCAATCCTCACCGGCGGCAAGGTCATCATCGGCGATCAAGGAGGCGACCTGCAGAAGGACGGTCCCATCTCACTCGGCGAGGCGGACCGCGTGGTCATCGCCAAGAGCAAGACCACGATTGTCGGCGGTCAGGGCGACCAGAAGGCGATTGAGGAGCGGGCCGAACTGCTGCGCGGACGAGCGAAGCTCGCCACCAGCGACTGGGACCGCAAAAAGATTGAGAAGCGCGTCGGCAAACTCAGCGGAGGAGTCGCCGTGCTCAGAATCGGCGCCGCCACCGAGACCGAGATGAAGGAGAAGAAGGCCCGCGTCGATGACGCACTGAATGCGACCAGAGCCGCGATGGCCGAGGGTGTCGTCGCCGGCGGCGGTATCGCGCTACTGCGCTCAAAGACCGTGCTCGACGAACTGCTGGAGAACTACGAGGGCGACCAAGCCCTAGGAGTGAAGATCGTACGCGATGCGCTCAGCACCCCGCTCAAGCAGATCGCGGAGAACGCCGGACTCGAGGGCGCGATCGCCGTCAGCAGACTGGATGATGAGAAGGGCAACATGGGCTACAATGCCCGCACCGGCGAGTTCGTCGACATGTTCGAGGCCGGTGTAATCGACCCGGTCAAGGTCACCCGCCACGCGCTACAGAACGCCGGCTCAATCGCCGGACTGGTGCTGACGACCGAGACGCTCGTCGCCGACATCCCCAAACCCGAATCCGGCGCAGGAGCCGGAGGTATGGGCGGCATGGGCGGCATGGGCGGCATGGACGGAATGGGCGGAATGGGTTTCTAGAACCAAACCATCTCAAAGAGCCTACGAAGCGAGTCGGTTGAAGCCGGTGATGTGCACCGTACGAAGCAGAGGGTAGGTCACTACGTAGACCACCCTGTGAGTCAAGTGCTCAGCCCTTTGCAACCAATACGTAGTCTGTGTGCCTGACTGCCGTACCCCATTCGGCAACCGATTTTGACCACGATTAAGGGGTCTTTCCAACCTTGAGTTTAAGTCATAACCCCCTACGCAAAGCCATGGGATTCCTCAGCCTTCTTCGCCCTTCTAAGAAGGTTCCAATCACTTGGTGGAGTTCAGATAATCCTCTGAACGTCAAACCGAAATTCAGCACATTGTTGATAATTATTGCAGGCGAGTGGATTTTTGGTACCGGCGATGCAGTTCTGATAACGGCTGGAATAGGCAACACACCTTGGACGGTTTTAGCAGAAGGACTCTCTGATGTCATCGGGCGGTCAATTGGTCAGGCTACTTTTATTGTTAGTGTATGTGTTCTTTTTTTGTGGATTCCGTTGCGCGAAAAAATTGGTCTTGGAACGATTTTGAATGTAATTTTCATTGCTTTGGCTATAGAGATCATGGTGCCGATTTTACCTACTCCAGAGAGTTATTGGCTGGCCGTATTGCAGGTTGCTATTGGAGTTCTTTTGGTCGGTATTGGTAGTACCCTCT
>JAPOGE010000129.1 GCA_028283345.1 Candidatus Poseidoniales archaeon | reverse complement strand
AATTTTTCATCAGTTCAAGTAAGGCAACAATGCCTATTCCTGCAGGAGTACTCCCTTCTGCCAACAGTCTATAACGCTTTGGAAATCTGTGATTTTTACTATACTACTGTAGTAGTAGGTCAAATTACCAAGATTAAATTTCAACAGTTTTGAATCCACCCCAATTGAAATTACCCTCGCGACACCCTCTGTTGGAAAACTCACGCGTCGGTACCCTCGTTATACCCGTCAATACAGAGGGATCCCCTCTGCTTGAATGCGATTTACAACATCCTAAGATGTCAAATAATTTTTGAAACGAGCCACCCTGTAACCATCAACAATAGCAAGAGTACAGGTCCTGCTGCAAAAAATCCTATAACCCAATTCCATCCACTGTCTTTCGAGTCTTCATCAGTCACAACTACTACTCAAATTATCTTACATTTCAATTAATCGGCTTCTAATTATCAAATACAGAGTATCAATAAATTGATCGGATAAGTTGGAAGGGTTCATCCGAAACCCCTTCGTATTTTATTTCGCGATACAAGGGGGATTCAGTCGGTCAGTACAGTCACTAGGCAATGAAATGACCCACTGCAAGGCCATTCATTTGGCTAAATCGAATCAATGGGTGTTCGGATACACCCATTGCATTTCATAAAATTTCAATTTGACTGAATAACTACAGCATTATCTGTTCTAATCTGGAATACGAAAAACCCGATTGTAATCGCTGTAAATGAAATCGAATTTAGACATGCCATGTAGAGAATCTCTTCATCAAACAAATCCATCTCAAAATACCCAGTCCAGAAAACCAAAAGCAGGAAAACACCCCACAACATGGTAATAGACGACAAGACTTTGCCAATGATGTTCATTGCCATGTGGTATTATTACTACCTGTTATACTTAGTATTTTTGAGATAGATTATGTGTTTTTTCAATGGGTGGCCCTTTGCTCACCCGTCCTAGCAGAGGGTACCGTTCCAACAGGCATCACGCGCATGGGTGTTAGATGACACTGATTGCTACAGGAAGATAATCCTCAATCCTTATTTGACTCAGCCATAAGTCGGTGTCATGAAGACGGCTTTAGTCACCGGAGCGAATAGAGGAATAGGTCTTGAGTTGACTCTGCAATTACTTGATTCAGGGTATGATGTTCATGCTACATACCGTTCGAGTAAAGGTGGTCTTGAGGAAATTCAAAATTCGGCGTTGAATATCCACCAGATGGATGTCAGAAATAAAGAGGAAATTTCAACTGTGATTAAATCAATCAGTTCACTAGATCTGTTAATCAATAATGCGGGTATTGCTGATGGACACTGGCAATCAATTTCAGAAATTGATATGGAACATGCATTGGAAGTTCTGAATGTTAACGCTGTTTCCCCTGTATTGGTAACACAACAAGTATTACCGATATTGAGTAATCAATCAACAATCGTCATGATAAGTAGTTTGATGGGTTCGATTAGTGATTGTCGAAGTGGACGTTCATATGCTTACAGGGCTTCAAAGACTGCATTGAATATGTTCTCTATGGCAATGAAAAACGAATTAGATGGGATGGGCTCTTCACTACTGATTATCCATCCAGGATGGGTTAAAACCGACATGGGCGGACCTAATGCTCCACTTTCTACAGATGAAAGTGTTCGAGGAATAATGCAAAGAATAACTGAGCAAAATATGTCGATGAGTGGGCGATATGTCCAGTTTGATGGAACGCCTGTTGAATGGTAATTAATTATTAGCCAAACGATGGACAATTCTGCTCAAAGGCTACCCAATGTTCCCGGGAAAAACGTGTTAAAATCCCGGGTTTAGACACACAAGCGTCCACTGTGTAGTGGGTAATGTTCTAACCGATAGATGTTGGAAAGTGCCTCTTGCGATTACTTTGTTGATGCTTATGATTACGACTGTGTATGTCTGACCCAGTTATGAGTCCCGATGGCAAATTCATGTGGTCAGGTTCGGAGTGGCTTCCATCCCCTCCTCAACCAATTGCCAATTTGACAGATTCAGTAGTTAGTGGAGAAATTGCTGGGGGGGGATATTGATAAATCCATAACAAATATTTACAGTTCCAGTTCAAAGAGTGAATGCCCTAATTGTAGAACGGTGGGGGAATTCCCTATTTATGTGTGCAAGAATATGGGGTGTAATAATTCATTTTGCGATCATTGTAAGACTCCTTATGGAGATATATGTCAAAGATGTTCTAATGAACAGGATTTAATAAAACAAGGAAAGGAAAATAATAGATTAGCAGACATAAAGGCGAAAGAAGACGCAATAGATAAAGGAAAGAAAGATACTGAAACAGTAGGGTTTTCTCTTATGCTTGTCGGTTTATTGGGGATGGTGTTGGCATGGATATTCTGGGATAGTGATGTTGGGCCGTTTATTCCTTATTTTGGGGCAGCTGCTGCAAATTGGTGCTGCGGCTTTTTCCTTATTTTGCTGATTGGCTGGTCGATATGGGCATCGACGGCACCTCCGCCACCAGAATACTATTGTGCAGATTGCGGTAATTTCTTAGGGATTGGGAAGGAGCGCTCACTGTGCTCGTGTGGCTGTAATAGATATACTACTGAAGACCCTGGTGTTGGAAGGACTGTGAAAAACCGCTGAGGTTGTCGCATCGTTGTCTGTGGGCCCAGGGTTGGTCTTAGGGTTGGCTGAGGGCCGGTTGGGAGTGGGCTTGAAGCAACGAAGATACCAAGTCATTGGACCGGTGGTAAGAGACCGATGAGCCTTGTCGGTGACACACCTGCCTTCCTCTATGGCACTGCCTGGAAGGAGGAGCGCACGACCGCCCTGGCCGAGACCGCCATCGAGCAGGGATTCCGTGGCATCGATACGGCGAATCAGCGCAAGCACTACTTCGAGGTGGCGGTGGGTAAGGCGATCTCCAATCAGATAGAGAAGGGGACCGTCAGCCGCGACGACCTGTTCATTCAAACCAAGTTCACCCATCGTGATGGACAAGACCACCGTCTACCCTACGATGCGGATGCAGCGGTGAGTAAACAGGTCCAGCAGAGTTTCGCCAAGTCGCTGGAGCATCTGCAAACGGATCGCATCGATTCCTTCATTCTGCATGGCCCCAGCCAGGGGGTTGGTCTGGCTGCTCAAGATTGGGAGGCGTGGTTCGCCATGGAGGAGGTCCACGAACAAGGGGCGGTAGGAGTTCTAGGGGTGAGCAACTTCAGTGCCGAGCAACTCGAAACCTTGCTCACCAAGGCGGAGGTGAGGCCGAGTTTCGTGCAAAATCGCTGCCTCGCAGAGGTGGAATGGGATTGGCAGGTACGCCGCATCTGTAAGGAGAATGACATCATCTACCAAGGATTCAGTCTGCTGACAGCCAATAGAAAGGTTTGGGCAAGCGGTCGGGTGGCGGCCATCGGGAAGTTGCATGAGATAACCCCCGCTCAGGTCATCTTCTGCCTCGCTCTGGAACTCGACATGCTACCTCTGACCGGTACTTCCGACGCTGAACATATGCGTGACACTCTAGCTTGTAGTCGAGGTGTTCTAAAGCCCGAGGAAGTCCAGCAACTCAAGACCATCGCGGTTCGACAGTCCCGTTGAGAGCCGCCGTCTCTGTTTCGATTAAGTCATAGCCACAGGTCCGAATCCGGGCGCTCAGTACCACTCCATTATCCAATTGTGGATGGGTGCCATCATCACGCATTGATTACCCAATGTTCCCGGGAAAAACGTGTTAAAATCCCGGCGCGAGCATCTAACTGCCTGTATCGTCCCAATTGGAACGTGCTCAAGTTCCAAGTGAAAAATGTTGTGACACTTCATT
>JAPOGE010000128.1 GCA_028283345.1 Candidatus Poseidoniales archaeon | reverse complement strand
CACTGCCGTTGTCACCAGAAGTGCCATTTGTGCCATTGCTGCCGTTATTGCCATCGGCTCCGCTCTCGCCATGACACAGCACATTGTTGTGCTCGACCTCCGAATCACCCAGGATTCCATCGCCGTTCCGATCCAGCCCGGCGGAGATGTTCAGCCCGCCATTCTCACAGGCACTGCCATCGCCCAGGTCGGTGATGAGCAACAGGCTGGTCAAGCCGTTTGAGCCGTTCTGGCCATTACTACCGTCGGTGCCGTTGGTATCACCCTCGCCACCACCATCATCGTCATCATCCGACTTCTTCAGTTCATCGAATTGCATGTACAGCGACAGGAAGGAGGAGCTCATCGCCAGTATCAGGAAGATGAAAATCGCTCGTGATTTCTTATTCGGTTTGCCCCCAGCCATCTCGCTCGCCCGACCACCTCGGTATCTCTCGTCCAGACCATCGCCTCGGGCGATCTCGCCAGCCCGACCTCGTTTGTCGGGGTGTTCCTTTAGTTCATCATCGAATTCAAATTCGCTTCCGCTCCCGTCGGCACCGATTTTGTGTTCATCCTCGGCAACAGCTCCTTCACTCGGCCCTGGTGGTGGGGGAGGAGGGGGCCGTTGACGTGTGGGTTTGGGAATTATCCTCCCGCAATTGAGGCAGGCGTAGACTCCGGGTTTGAGATGATGGCGACCGCGCTTGGGCACTTCACATTCACAGGCTGCATCACCGAGCATAGCGGTCGGAAAATGGCCCTCTTTTTGATGGTTCTCCCGCGTCATAGAGGTTGGTGGTGACACCATGCCGAGAGTAGGTTGATTGCTGAGGAATGGGGGGCGTTGCCCATGGAGGTGCCACCTGCTCTTGCGGCAATGCTGGCAGGAGAGCAGGGTGAGACCCGACAAAAGGCCGCTCGTTTGGTAATCGATTTGGCCGACTCTGCCGGTGCGAGCAGCTTCATCGAGGTTGACCATGCTCACGTCTCAGGAGTTTCGGTCATCACCGGCGGTCATGGCTTACGGCGTTTTCTCGCCGACTTGGCAGGTGATGAAAGTGGCGTCGTCGTAATCCCGACGACGTTGAATTCGGCTGGTTGTGATAAGGAGAAAATAGCCGAGATGGGGATTGAGTGGGCGGATTTTCTTGAGCAGCAATTTGAGATAATCGAAGCCTATGAGCGGCTTGGAATCGAGGCCACCCTGTCGTGTACCCCCTATGACCGCGGCATCGAATTGGCTGCCGGAATCGCCTCTTGGGCTGAGTCGAATGCGGTATGTTATGCGAATTCCTGGAGTTCACTGATGACCAATCGCGAATCCGGTCTCAGTGCTCTGGCTACCGCACTCACCGGTTATGCCCCGCTCTGGGGCTTGCACATCGAGGAAAATCGCCGACCTAATATCCGTGTTACCGTGACCTGCGAGATGTCAGACCTGACCGACTGGTCGATTCTCGGGGATTGGATCGGCAAGCAAGTGCTCCCTGAATGGGAATTGCCGTGGGGGGTGATGCCGCTGATTTCCGGCCTGTCTGACCATGCCAGTTTCGCCCAGCGCAAGGCGCTGACCTCGGCGGCGGCCAATTACGGTTGTCCGATGTTATGGGTCGAGGGTATCTCATCAACCCCCACCCTCGAGGCTGACCACAAATGGCAGGGGGAATTGGGATTCACCCAATCCGACCTTGAATCGCGCTATGTCGACCTCGCCCCCCAGGGGAGGTCGACCTCGTCGTCATCGGCTGCCCGCAGGCCGGGTTGGAAGAGATTCGTCATACCGCCGCGGCGGTGCGTACCCATATCGAATTGGGGCACCGAATTCCCGACCAACGTCTGTGGCTCTTCACCAGCGGTCATAATTACGATTTGGCACAAGCCGACGGCAGTATCTCCATTCTTGAGGAGGCTGGGACTTTGGTATTACGCGATACCTGCCCCGAAGTCACGCCATATAATCGCCAACTCTACAACCATCTGCTGACCAATTCATTGAAGGCCGAGCACTACCTGACCAGTGGCTTGAATCGGATGCCGACCAGTGTTGCCGGAATCGAATCTTGCGTCGCCCACGCCTTTGATGCGAACTTGGCCAGCGGCGAGCGCCCATCACTAGCCTCTTCGGCATCATCACCGGCGCAGAAAAGTTCCAAGACGATTCAGCGCGGCGCGGCCAAACTCATCGGTCGCTCCCTCCCCAGTCAGGACGAGTGGTCGATCACCGGGCGGGCGATGGTCAGCGATATCCCAATCACCTATCTGGGGTACGTCAACCGCGACACCGGAGTCGTCGAAGAACCCGGTCATCCGCTCGATGGTCAGGCCATCGAAGATACCATCCTCATCTATCCCAAGGGTTCGGGCTCGACCGTCGCCCCCTATGTTTTGATGGGACTCATCTATTCCGGAAAAGGGCCCAAGGCCATCGTCAACCGCGAGGTCTGCCCGCTGACCCTGCCAGCCGCCTCATTATTGGGTCTGCCCTATGGTCATGGCTTCGATGAAGACCCCTGCAAGGCGATCAATGACGGAGACCTCGTAGAGATTCACTTGAAGGATGGCAAGGTCGTGCTCAAGGTCGTGGCGCGGGTCGGTGATGCATGAATGCGCTGTATGATAACCGGTGGTGCCGGCTTCCTTGGCAGTCATCTGGCCGAGACCCTGCTGGTTCACGGCCACGAGGTGGTGGTCGTCGACGACCTGTTTCGCGGCAAGAAGAAGAATCTAGACGATTGCAAGGGCAGTCCCGGATTCTTCTATGTCAAGGGTGATGCCTGCAAACTCGAGGACCTTGAGAAGGGAGTCGAAACACTGGGTGATATCGACCTCATCTTCCATCTCGCGGCGATAAACGGCACCCGTTGGTTCCACGAGCGTGCCGATTCGGTGGTCGAAGTCAACATCAATGCCACCATCGCCGCCCTGAAACTGGCCGAGCGATGCGCCGCTCGCCTGGTCTTCACCTCTTCGCCCGAGGCTTTTGGCGAGGTCGAAGAGCAACCGATGGGAATAGGTGGTGACTCGCGGTTCGACAATCCCTGCCTGCACCAGCGGCACTCCTATGGGGCGAGTAAATACCTCGGGGAGGTCCTCGTGCAACACGCGGTGCGCAGTAAGGACATCGATTGCCGTGTGGTGCGACCTTTCAACGCCTATGGGCCTCGTTGCCCGGGCAATGACTATGGTCAGGTGGTGTCTATTTTTCTTGAGAAGACCAAGGTGGGCCGTCCTCTCACCGTGCACGGAGATGGCTCCCAGACCCGCTCATTCTCTTGGGTCGGCGATATCGTCGAGGGAATAATGCTGGCGGGGACAACCGATAATTCGCTGACCGATGGTGAGTCTTTGGCCGGATATACCTGGAATATGGGTTGGCCTGAGGAGACGACAATCGCCGACCTGGCACAGATGGTGCGCGATGTCACCGGGCAGGATACCGGGATGGTCACTACCAAGGGTTATCCCGGAGACAGTGCTCGTAGAATCCCAGATATCTCCGATGCCGAAGCCGAGTTGGGTTGGCGACCAATGACAAATCTCAGCGACGGTCTGGCGCGGACCTGGAATTATTTGAACCGTGATAATGTGAGAAATAATTGAAACGCCAACTTGAAGAGCCGGAACCACTTTCAAATCGTGATGGATATGAATGACGGAGATTTCGGCTCGCCTAAAGGTGATGCTGATACGGTAATTTCCGAATATCACGAAAATGCCCCTGAACGCCGTGATGAAGCCGATTCCGCGGCTAAGCGAATCACTCTGATCGGCGCTTTGGCCAACCTGATTCTCACCATCGCCAAAGCGGTTGTCGGCGTCGTCGGCCATTCCGCCGCCCTGGTC
>JAPOGE010000127.1 GCA_028283345.1 Candidatus Poseidoniales archaeon | reverse complement strand
TTCTCTCGATATCTGCATCGGAATCGATATTCACTGCGGAGGCATCGAGATCGACCGTAGCGGTTACTTCCAGACATAGAGCCGGCCAATATGCATTATCCTGACTGACTGATGAGGATTCGTCGTTAGTATCTTTTTTCGGGTCTCTTTCACACGATATGGGCGAGCCAGCGACATTTGCTGTATCGACCAATCTCGCAGTGGCCTGAGTTTGCGCACCAAAACCATTATTGAGCATGTTGACGATGATTCCTTCCGCCTCACTCAGTAGTTTATCTTCGACCGAAACGCCGTCAGAACCTACTTTGCTGAGGAAATTACGAATATAATCGGCAGGAATACCATCTCTATCCGAATCATAATCTTGACCGTCGTCATCCGTACCGAGGTCGAATGCTTCACCAAAGACATCACCAAATGATTCTCTTTCAAACTCATGTATCGCCCATATCATCTTAAGTTCAACTTGGGAAGTATCAATCATATTGAATTCGTATTGGGAATTAATCCACGTCTGTGACGAAGGTGTCTCGTCGTCTTCACGATCCCGATCCCATTCATCACAGAATCCGGGCTCTTCTGGATAATAACACAAAAATTCATGGCCGGATGAAGAAGCGGCTGGCACCAATGCCAGCATCGCCGGTAGAAATAGGAGTAGGGTCATTAAAGCTGCAGAATGGATTTTTTTCAGACCGGCACGCATGGCAATCCCCAGTTGTGAAGGGGGATTGTATTGGCATATAACAGACTTTACTACACGACCTGCTCAGAGTGACCGAGGAGGAATGGTATCAATGCAAAATTTGCCCGACATTGGCCCTCATAAGCGTACTTACAACCCCCACCATTGCTTAGCCAACGCAGTAGCGGCAGTTCTTAGCGAAACTGACGCTGACCTGAGCATCGACCTGCTCGACGACCTGCCGAAGAAGTGGCAACGTCTCGGAAGTCTGGTTTTACTGCCAAAGACCGCCTTCAGCGGCAAAAAATGGCGAAAAATCACCCTTGATGAGGGGTTCTGGCAGGTCGTTGCCACAGCCCTGAATGCACATAGGCTCGGCCGTCAGGCCGAGGTTGATGCCAGCGCACTGCGCCAAAGTCATGCCGAACTACTGTTGGGAGATGATGGCTGGGTTGAGCACCGCGAACATGGTGTGGTCTACTGTTTCGACGCCACCAAGGTGATGTTTTCAGCCGGCAATATCTCCGAGCGCGGCTGGACCGGCACGATCGCTGCAGAAGGTGAAGTCGTGGTCGACCTGTTTTGCGGCATCGGCTATTATTCACTGCCATTATTGGTCAATGCTGGCGTTGCCCACGTGCACGCCTGCGAGATGAATCCCGACAGCATCACCGCTCTGCGCGCCGGACTGGAACTCAATGGGGTAGCTGAGCAATGCACCATTCACGAAGGTGATAATCAGGACACTGCACCAGCACTGGCCGGAATTGCTGACCGGGTGTTGCTCGGCCTTCTCCCCTCTTCCGAGACGGCTTGGCCATTGGCGGTGCGTTGTCTCAAGCCGGCCGGCGGGGTTTTACACGTCCACATGAATGTGGTCGACAGAAATTCAGGCGATATCGATACATGGGCGGAACAGACCTTGGGTGCTTTCAGAGATTTGGCTGAGGATGGAAATCGGCCCTGGAAACTTAAAATCATCGAGATTCGCAAGGTCAAGTGGTACGCCCCTCATGTGCGACACTGTGTGCTCATCCTGAAAGCACAGCCCAAGGAATAATCGGCAATGCGAATAATTCAGAACCGATGAACTTGAGTAACACCCACAACTCAGTAACCAAGTATGTTCAAAAGGTATTGTAAAACCACGGTGGAATCATGGGGCAGAAGGAATTAGTTGTGACTTTGCACTCCTGATGTTTGTGGTTGTCAGAGTCACTGTGGTGGCTCAGTGCCTCCCTTGGGAGTTGTCAAGGAAACCGACAACTGCACCCCGGTAGTTGTGTTCAAGTGGATAACCCAAGCAATAATGCAAATTATTACTCCAACAATATATCCCATGCAGATAAAAAGATTTTCAAAATAATCCTCGGCGGTGAAAGTAGTATACACACCGAAGGAAAACAGTATCGCGAATACTGGCCAGAACATTCCATATTTGAAGAAAGACTTACCGAGATTAGCGGCGTTCATCTGAATTATTTCTTGCCCTCGATGGTGGCGAACGATTGCTGTCGAGACCATCGCCATTACAACGAAAAAGACCACGAAACCCATCACGACTACCAATAAAAATGCAACACCGTAGGCTGCAGACACTTGATTCATCGAGCCGTTGAGGTTATCTTGGTCGAGCGAGGAATTCTCGCCGACCACGCCGAGCATGCTGATGGAATCGATGTGCACCTCGTATACCGGCCTGCCGGCAGTTGAGGCAGGATTCTGCAGGAAGGGCAGGCCGGTCGGGTCATCACTGGTGGGAGTGAGAGCAATCAGGCGTACGTGACGCATGCCGTCACGCACCACTCCGAAGGTTGCGTATCCCCCGCTGGATGAGTTCTCCTCGTCCAGATTGTGTGCTTCGGTCTCGGCGATATACCATTGTGAATCAGCCGAATCAAGTTCTTGGCCGCGGGCCATTCCCATTGCTCCATCCACATGAGAGAGGTTTTCGTTGAATTCTATTGGAATCGTCTCACCGGTACCGCCACTACCACAGGCCAGATTGGTGGAAGGATAGATCCCTAGAGTCGTACACTCGGGGTCACCTCCCTGGGTGACGAAATCATCGATTACCCGGTGGAAGAAAATCCCGTCGTAGAGGTCAATTTCGATATGCTCAACCATATTGGTGACGGTGATCGGCGCCCATTCCTCGAATAACTCGATGACAATTTCACCTTCTACACGGCTTTGTAAATGTCCTGGAACATAACTGACATTGATGATTATCACCGGGTCTCCGAGTCGCGGCTCATCCATCGGACTGCCTTCCAATTCCGGCCCATCAACCCACAGTGCCGGGTCGATGGTACGGTTGCGCCAATCGCCATCATCACCGCTGGCTTCGACCTGTGACCAAAGAGTGGGCTGGGTGATTGAGCCGGTCAAGGTGAAACTCAGCAACAAGACCACCTGAGCCAGCACCAGCACCACCACCCCCCTGCTCATGATTTGGCCACAGCCGCGAGGTATGAATAATCGTTCGCCGCTACGGATTTGACCTAACCCTTGAAGGACTGGTCGGATTTGCCGATGGATATGGGCGAAGCGAGTTCTGAAGCAGTAGTGAAAACCGACCTACTGAAATATGCCATGTATGGCAATATTGTAGTGATGTTATTGATTATCGGTCAGGCGATGACCGGGTTGGGACGGCTCGGCTATACCTTCGACGGTTGGGATTTGGTCTCCTCACACAAATACACCGGCCATCTCGGCCTGATGTTGACACTTGGGATTCTGGTATTGGTCATCATCTCAAAGCACGATGGCAAACTGAAGGGCATGTCGATTGGACTTTTTGTCATGTGGCTGATGCAATACGGACTCGGTGAGATGATGAGCGCAGGTAAGATGTGGTTGGGTATGGTTCACGCACCGCTGGCGATTCTGATGTTCGCCCATGCGGCGATGATGATGAGTAAATTCAAAGAAGCCATTGGCCCAGACTGACCCCCTCCAAAAGCGGCAGGGGCGAGCGAATCCTGAGGGCGTTTCCTTGATGAGACACAACCCCTCGGGGCGTGCATGGGAGATATCCTCGAGGCGGAACTGGCCGCGACCGGAGGTGATGTTGCAGACGATGCCAATGGTGCAATTGGCGAGGTGGTCGGAGCAAGTGAGCGGCGCGACCTCAACTATGCCATCGGCGGAATCTGCGGCGTGATATTCGTCTTCACCATACTTGCTGTGGTCAATTTCTCCGGTGTTGTCGGCGATGAATTCGGTGACCAACTAAACCTCGATGAC
>JAPOGE010000126.1 GCA_028283345.1 Candidatus Poseidoniales archaeon | reverse complement strand
GGGCTGATAGTAGTCGTAGTGGCTGACGAAGTATTCGACCGCATTCTCGGGAAAGAGACCGCCAATCTCATGATAGAGTTGACGCGCCAGGGTCTTGTTGTGAGAGAGTATCAGGGTCGGCCGGTTAAGACGTTCAATCAGGTGCGCCATGGCGAAGGTCTTGCCCGAGCCTGTAACTCCGAGAAGGATGCATCTCTCTTGGCCATCTTCCAATTGGGTAATGAGTTTTTCAATTGCTTGACTCTGGTCGCCGGCCGGTCTCAGGTCGGTGTGCATTCGTAGCCGCGCGATATCGGGGCTGAGTCGCTCAATCGCAGCCCCCTCAAGGGCTTTGGTCAGGTCAAATGGATTAACCTGTTCACCTTGTCGCACCTCGATTCACCTCAGGGCAGATACAAGCCGCCGTTGGCGTGGATGATGGCGCCGTTGACATAGGCTGAATCTTCGCTTACCAGAAATGACACGACGCCAGCCATGTCTTCGGAGGTGCCGATACGGCGCAGGGGAACCTCGCTCTCTCGCAATGCCCGCCGCTCGTCACTGTCACCTTCGAGAATCGCGGTATCGATATAGCCGGGGGCGAGAATATTGACGCGCTGACCCTTGGGGCCAACCGCCTGTGCCAGACTTCTCGCCCAAGCGTGCAAGGCGGCCTTGCTGGCCGAATAATCGCCTCCATGTGGCGATCCACGAATTCCCAGTTGACTGCCGACCACGACGATTCTGGCATCACTGGTCAGGTGCGGAGCAAGGGCTTTCCAGACGTGAAATGCACCGGTGAAGTTGGTGTCCATGGTACGCTGTAATTGTTCTGTGGTCAACTCATCGGTAGCCATTCGGTCGTAGCGACCGTGATTGATGACCAAGACCTCGACTGGCCCACCTATGGTGGTGCGTATCCACGGGTGGTCGGCCAACACGTAGACCTCCGAAGGGTCGCTACAATCGACCCGGACCGCAAAAGCATCCCCGCCATCCTTACAGATTTTTGCAACCACTTGTTCGGCTGATTGGCTACTTGTGTGATAGGTCAGCAGTACGCGATAGCCATCGGCGGCCAAACGTCGACAGACCGCGGCACCGATACCCTTGCCGCCACCGGTGACGACTGCAATACCATGATTGCCCATAGGGGGGCGTGGGCTCTATTGGACTTCAACTTCTGCTCTTCACTATTCTAGGAATTGCGCCAGGTTGGGGGGTTGCCAATCATCTGGTTTCATCACCTTGCCATCGTCGCGACGGTGGACTTTCCCATCTACCAATTTAGCCATGTTAGAGCGATGAACCTCGTCGAATGCATCGTCGTAGATGTCTTGCATCCCATGATTGATGATGGTGCCGGCAAGGATATAGCCGATATCTGCCAAAGCATCGAGAATCTCGACCATGTCGCCGGCGCGAGCCGCCTCAGCGTATTCCTCGACTTCCTCGGCCAGCAGTTTGATACGGAGTTCGATTAGATCGGGGTCCGACAGACCAGGCTGTTCCAATTTCGGGATTTCAAAGGCCTGATTGAATTCGAGCAAGGAGGCAACGATTGGGTTCATGGCTGATGGGTTGTGTGCTCGGCTCATGAGAGTTTGCCGCTCACCTCATGCGATTTTTTCCACCTTCATACGACTTTGCCGAGCAGTAATCCGGCGAGAAGTACCCATCCGGTGGCGGCACTCACACGGAAAAAAGTAGTCTGGAAATCAGAGACCTTGCCACGAAGAAGGATGATGATGATGTTGAGAATAGCCATGATACCTGCAGAGGCCAGGAACGTGATTTCATCGATGGGGTTCGCAATGGCGAAACATGCAAACCACAGCAGAGTCATCTGCACTGAAGTACGCTCGGTATGAACCTCGCCGAATCTGGCTGGAAAAGAATGGATTCCATTGTCCCGGTCGCTCTCGATGTCCATCAAGGCATAGTTGAGGTCGAAGGCAGAAATCCACATCACCACACCCAGAGAAATCCAGAACAAGGTCGGGTACCAGTGCAGGTCGATGATCGCTGACCATCCCAGGTCGCCACCCACTATGCCCAACCAGGCTCCAGCCGGGGCCAGACCGAGACATAATCCCAACCAGAGATGACATAGCCAAGTCACCCGTTTGAGATATGGGTAGATGACAAAAACGATGACTGGAATAGGCGAGAGGTAAAGGCAGATCGGGTTCAACTGCCACGCCCCGACAACCAACATCACCAAGAATAATCCTGAGAGTGAAAATGCAGTATTGATACTCATTGCCCCGCTGGCAAGGTGCCTCCCTGCGGTCCTCGGGTTTTCAGCATCGACCTGACGGTCGATGATGCGATTGAGAGTCATCGCCAGACCACGGGCACCGATGGCGGCGACCAGAATCCACATCAGTTGGACTGCCGAAACACTGTATCCCTGTTCATTGGCGATGAGTGCACCGATGAAGACGAAGGGGAGGCTGAACAAAGTGTGCTCAATCTTGACGAATTCGAGGATCTCCTTCACGCCCATCTCGTCTCCCCGCCTGGTTTTCCCAAATCCATCTCCGGCTTTTCTCTGATTTCACCCGATTTCACATCATCAGATTGCTCGGCCACGGGTGCTCTGTCAAACCATCTGCCTGCGCATTTTCCTCGACCTTGGCCAAGGTCTCGGGGTTGTGCAGAGTCACCGCCGGCCAGCGCCTGACCGGTAAGTCACCGCCCTCGCTGGGGATTGGGGTGGTCGCATCCCAAGCCACTCTCTTTCCGGTGTTGTCGAAGTGGAGGTCACGCCCGACATCGAATCTGCAGAACAACTGCCACAGCAGTCTGCGGCGGGCGCCGCTGGCGTGCAGTTCGAGGTCGGCATCGGTGATGAATAACCAACGTAATTTTCCACCTTCATCCAATTGGAAAATATCCTTTTCTAATTGACTTATCTTTTCTCTCTGTAGCCCCGCGGCGACCTCGTTCGTCTCGGTCAGGCCAGTGCGCGGGTCGGGTGAGTCTTCGATGCTGGTCGTGACCACCAACATGCTCGGCCGCAACAATCGGGCGTCGACGACCGCATCGAGTCGTACCACCTCTGCGACAAAGGCTTCGTCAACGCCCGGAGGGGTCGCTCTTCCCTGCCGCCAAGCGGGGGTCGCCCGCTTGGGTGAGCCCTCGGGACCGCCTTGGTCGGAGCGGGCATCAGCAGGGCAGATTGTCGTCGCGTCGACGAGTAATTTGCTGTGGATGTTCTCGTAAGGTGCGGCGGTCTCCAGAGTATCGGCGACCATGCCTTTGAGGATGACCAAGTCTTCGCCGGGGTCGACCTTGTCGTTGAGTGCATCAAGGAATGAATCGAGGTCGCTGACCGTGTGGTCGGCATCGACCGCGACCATTGTTTTCACGAACATCAATTGCCCAGCTCCAAGTAAGCCGAGGGCGGTCTTACGGCCTTGGCGGGGGTAGCGTTGTTTGCTGGCGACGATGGCGAGATTGTGGAAGCCGGTCTCAAGCGGTAGATGCAGGTCGACGAGATCACGATGTTGGAAGCGCAGAATCGGGGTGAACTGACTGCCGATGGCCTCACCGAGATAGCCATCCTCCATCGGCGGCTGACCGACTATGGTCGCCGAGAACATCGCGTCTTTGCGCCGGGTCACCGCGGTGACGTGGAGCACCGGATAATCTCCAGTCAGCGAGTAGAAACCGAAGTGGTCGCCGAAAGGTCCCTCCTTGCGAGTCTCTCCCAATTCGACATAACCCTCGATGACGATGTCGGCCTCGGCTGGGACGTACAGGTCTTGTGTGACCGCCTTGGTGATGCGCAGGCGGCGGCGCCCGAGGAATCCTGCGAACATATATTCCTCGAGATTGTCAGGAAGCGGGGCGATGGCCGAGAATACCAATTCAGGTGGCCCACCGATACAGATTGCCACCGGCATTCGATCAAACCCTGCACCCGAGGTGGCCGCGGCGGTCGAGTTCTTTTTCGTGGCGGTGTGGATGGATGGGGAGTGAGTGGTGGCGTGAGCGT
>JAPOGE010000125.1 GCA_028283345.1 Candidatus Poseidoniales archaeon | reverse complement strand
CAGTTAGCGATACATTGGATAATTTCAGAATTACATCAACGAGAATTGATGAACTCGGCAACGGCCTGATGGGTGTTGTAGATCTAGCGGTGAAAACTGGGACAGGTATCCGAATTCCCGGAATTGATGGCATAAGATTCCATGTGACTGGGGAAATGTTAGCTGGCGCTTTTGACGATAACGACGTGTGTGTGGATGGCCTTCATACTGCAGGAATAGCGGAAATAGAGTGTGTTTCCAATGGGACTGCATTCCAGTCCAATGATAGAGTCGTCATTGAGACCGAGGATGGCAATGAATTGATCGGAGTCATCGAATCATCGACTGCCAACCAGATTGTCTTGCATGAAGGCCTCGATTCTGATTTAGATGATGAAACTAAATTATTGAACAATGGGCAAGAATGGACATCTCTCAAATTGGTCATGAAGATTTATGATTCCGGAGAATGGGAATTCACAATCTTTGGCACAGTCATCCAACTACGATTTGATGAAGAATTGATCAAACCAAAGGACCCAACGAAGGATTATGTCACTCTTTCAGCCAAAGGAGAGATCACTCTCAAAACCGGATTCAATACCTACATTACTGGTTTCGATGGACTTTCATTGGAGCCATGCTATATCGGAAATACCGGCATTGTTCTTTCCTTTGACAATCTCAAACTCGATTTGAGTCGAACACGCTCCCCGGATGAAATCATCGCTGCTGGTTTTGATGAGTCATTCATGGGGATATACTCTGATGACGTCACACTCGAATTCCCAGATGATTGGCCCGCTCTTGTTCCCAGTGAGTTGACCATGGAGAAATTTTGTATTGGAAACAAAGGTGTCGGTGGCGTTGCTTATGCAACTTGGGGGAAAATGACCGCTTATGATCCACAAACCAAGACGTTCACTGGTTCAGCCAAGGCGACAACACTCTTTGGAATGCCCTTCGCCATGGAAGAGGTCCGAATCGAATTGATTCAGAACACTCTGGTCGAGGCTCGCTTCGAGGGGTGCCTTGCAATCCCCTTCTTCGATGATGCGGTCCGTATCAGCCTGAGTGTGGATAATGATGGAGATGTCACACTCGATTTGAATTCGGTTTCTGGTGCCGCCCTCAAAAAATTAGTGGTTAAGGACATCTTAGAGTTCGAACTAGAGAGCATCGGCTTCGAGGTGGAGGATGGAGTATTCAAGGCGAAGATGGGTGGAGTGATAACTCCAACTTGGCAGGGTAATCTCACATTCGATTGGCCGTCGTTTGACATCGAGGAACTTTCTGTTGACTCAGAGGGTAATGTAAACCTCGATGGCGGGTGGATCAACTTGCCTGAGCAGTATGCACTCAGTTTAGGTGGCTTCAAGATGGAACTCACCAAGTTCGGTCTTGGCACCAATGACGATGGAACCCGCTGGGTTGGCCTGAATGGTGGGTTGAATTTCTGCAAGGGGTTGTCGGCGGGAGCCTCTGTGGAAGGCCTCAGAGTCACTTGGGATCCGGATGATACGAGTTCCAACTCCATGACTCTAGAAGGAATAGGAGTCGAGTTGGACATCGAAAACGTCCTGTATCTGAAGGGCAAGGTGGCCTTCAATGAAGACGGGCCTGTATTCAAGGGCGATATCAAAATCGAACTTCGAGCACTACCGAATCCACTGACAATCGATGCGAAAGTAATCATTGGTAAAGAGACACAAAGTGGTACGCCCTTCAAGTACATGGGAATCTACCTCGACGTAGAATTGCCTGCAGGTATCCCTCTAGGTGCCACAGGCATGTCCATCTACGGATTTGCTGGCCTGTTCGCGCTCAACATGGAGCCCGACAAAAAGGAATCTCAGCAGTGGTATTCTGTCAGTCGAGGGCCAGACAGTTACTATCATTGTCCCCCGAAGGGCGTTGAGCATGTCACAGATAAGTGGCGGGCCGAAAAGGGCAGCAAGGCGTTTGGAGCCGGCATCTCGTTGGCAACTACTGTTGACAACGGCTTCTCGCTCAACATGAAGAAATTGTTCGTCATCGTCTTCCCTGGTCCAATCATCATGCTGCAGGGTTCTGCCTCTATGATTAAGAAGATGCCAAAGGGGGACTTTGAGGGTGCCTTCGGTTCGCTGCTGGTTCTGGACTTGCGGGCGGACACGTTCCTGGTTGGCATCGATGCCAATTTCAAGTATCCCAAGACCGGTGAAATTCTCGAGATCGGAGCGAGCATCGAGGCATTCTTCGACTTCAAGGACCCTACTAACTGGCACCTCTACCTTGGACGCAAGTCGCCACGCTCACAGCGTATCCGAGCGAGTATCCTCAGTTTATTCAGAGCTGACACCTACCTGATGCTCGATCACTTCAAGTTGCAGCACGGCTTCTGGGCAGGAATGGACAAGAATTGGAAATTCGGTCCATTGAAGGTGGATCTAGCCGCTTGGATGGAGTTGGGAATCGATGTGAGTTTCTCACCCATTGCGGTCCATGGATTCGCTTGGTTGCACGCCGATGTCGGATTGTCCGCCTTCGGAATAGGCTTGGGGATCGAACTCGATGCACTGCTTGAGATAGACGCAGCCAAGCCCTTCTGCATCCACGCGATGTTCAAGGTCGTGTTGAAGGTGCCTCTGCTACCAGACCCGAAGGCCGATGTTGAAATCACTTGGTGCGGCCCTGCTGATCCGCCCCCACTACCGATTCCACTACAAGAGGTAGCAATATCTCACAAGAAGTCCACTGCAACTTGGGTTCTTCCCAGGAGAAGCCTCACAATTCCATTATTGCCTGTGAACAAGGAGAGTGGGGCCATTGAAGGAGGAGGCTACATTGATTCTAAACTACCTCCCCTGACAACAACACAATTGGGTAGCCACGATACGGTTGATCCGACCGCCCTCCCCTTAGGCGTGCTTCCTGATGAAATCCCAATAGTTCCTCTTGATTCCCGTCCACGAATCACTTTCAATCGGCCGGTACACGATACAGCACAGATAGGCCTCAACAAGTATCGACCAAATCCAGCCTATGAAATAATTGGTGACCCTGAAACGAAGAAAGGGGTCATGAAAACCACATATTCTCTTATTGATGTAGTATTACAGAAATGGGACGGTGGTTCGTGGCAAGGTTGCAGCCCTCTCTATGGGACATGGGATCCGATGCCGCAGATGGGTGCAGCCCCGAGAACATCCTCTGCTCAGACCAAGTTGTGGCTTTGGTCAAAGACCCCATTCAATCACACTATACACGGCGGCGCTGCATACGATGAGTGGCTGATGGACCCGCCACAACTCCCAAGCCACTATCCTTGCCAACCAATTTGGGGAGATGTGGAAATTTGCTGCGCATTCAATCACCACTTTGGTAATGTTCGCGCCCCTAATGAGTTGCCAATCGTTGGTAACCGATATGAGGCGGTAGAATCTACTGTGACCGAAGTAATCGGATTTGAAGGCACAAATTTAGCGACCTGCCCCCTGTCGCCCCCGGTTACTCTCGAGGCGACAACCGGACAATATCAAGACTTTGAATATGGGATAGTTGGTTGTGAAACAATTACTTTCCAACGACCGGCTAGAGATGTCAGAATCTATCTCCCACCCGACTTCTCCCCCAGTGTGAGTGGAATCTCTTTTTCCGCTGATGTGACATGTATCCAATATCCTCAACCCCCGGCTACTCAAGGTATACTCTCAACCCAAACAGGAGTAGCCTTCACCGCCGGAATCGTCGATACGAACTGCTGGGTGGTGTCTTCGCCATCTCTAATTCTACAGGGGGAGGGGGGGATAGTTGAAATTACCAACTTCAGTGTCGATGTGAGCGGAACAGTGATGCCATTCCATGAGATTCCGATTGTGAGAGTTTGCGCTACTTATGAGCCCGAGACATTGGGGCCCAATGGCGCTATCACTATGAGCCAACAAATCCAAAACGCGATAATTTCAGTATGGGGGGAGGAAGAGGAGGTTCTAGAGCCCAACACAATCTATCGTTTGTGCATAGACACAAGAATACATGCTCGAGACATCCGCGGTGGTTCCGCATCAACATACAACGGTTGGAGCGCGACCCTCACCAGCCGGACATTCGAGATGAGAGATCATT
>JAPOGE010000124.1 GCA_028283345.1 Candidatus Poseidoniales archaeon | reverse complement strand
GCTGAGTACGACTTCTGCAGATTGCTGGTCTTGTAGAGTTGATTCAACACCGCGTGGGGGTCGGCATTCTGTTTGACCTCGATGACCACACGGATACCCTCTTTGCTTGATTCGTCACGAATATCTCGGATGCCGGTGAGAGTCCCCTTTGTGACCAAGCCGGCAATCGCTTCGAGCATCGACGCCTTCTTCACCTGATACGGAATTTCGGTGATGATGATTCTCTTACCATCACGGTCGTCAAAGACCTCGCAGTGCGAACGGATATGGAAACGGCCGTGCCCGGTGGCATACATGTCAATGATGCCATCGATGCCATAAATCGACGCACCGGTCGGAAAGTCTGGTCCCTTGAGGTGTTCCATATATTCTGAAACTTCTATAGAGGGGGGAGTGGAAGGGGATTTATCCACGCCCTCTTCAATGATTCTGGCGACGTGCATATTGACTGCACTGGCGACCTCATGAAGGTTATGGGGGGGAATTTTAGTCGCCATTCCGACCGCGATTCCATCGCTTCCATTGAGAAGAAGATTTGGCAGTCTTGCCGGAAGCACCGTCGGTTCGTTTTCCGAGTCGTCGAAATTCGGCTGAAAGATGACGGTATTCTTGTCGATATCCTGCAGCATGTGCCCGGCGATGCGGTCGAGTCGAGATTCGGTATATCGCATCGCCGCCGGGGGATCGCCATCAATCGAGCCGAAATTACCCTGGCCGTCGATGAGAGGGTAGCGCAGGCTGAAATCCTGCGCCATGCGAACCATGGTGTCGTAGATGGATTGGTCGCCGTGGGGGTGGTATTTACCCATCACTTCACCGACCGAGCGAGCTGATTTGGTATACGTGCGGTCGGCGGTATGGCCGGCCTCATGCATACCGAACAGCACCCTGCGGTGCACCGGTTTCAAGCCATCTCGTACCTCGGGCAGGGCGCGACCGATGATGACCGACATGGCATAATTGATGTAACTGGTACGCATCTCGTCATCAACGAGATGTCGAATCTGTGTGTCGGTCGGATTGGCAGATCCTTCATCATCTGCCATATCATCAACTCCTTTCTCCTCATTTTCCTCTTCATCTGCCATGTGGATTCCTCCTTTCTATTCCCGTAGATGTTCAGACGTCAAGGTTGGTCACTTGCGCCGCGTGTCTCTCGATAAAGGAACGTCTTTCGGCGACATCCTCGCCCATCAGGGTCATAAATAGATTTGAGGTCACCCCATCGTCAGAGAAATCGGCGGCGGTCACTTTGAGCAGGGTCCTGGTCTCGGGGTCCATCGTCGTCTCCCACAATTGTTCGGGGTTCATCTCCCCTAGACCCTTGTAGCGCTGGACGCCGATTTTCACATTTTCATTACCGGCGCGTAATTCGGCGATGATGGTATCGCGCTCCTCGACGCTGAAGGCGTATCGGGATTTTCGGCCGCGTGATAATTGGAACAGCGGTGGTTGGGCGATGAATACATTGCCATTCTCCATCGCCGGTCGCATGAAGCGCCAGATGAAGGTGAGAATAAGCGTCCTGATGTGGGCGCCGTCAACGTCGGCGTCGGTCATGATGATTATCTTGCCATAGCGTAATTTCTCGACATTGAAGAATACGTCATCCAAATCACCCTTGGCTTCGGGGTCGAAATCTGCTGGCGGGTTTCCGACGCCGGCCCCGAACGCCTTTATCATCGTCTGGATTTCTTGGTTCTGATAGATTCGGGCCTGATTCTTGAGTTCCCTCTCGACGTTGAGGATTTTTCCCCTGAGTGGCAAAATCGCCTGCGTGCGGCGGTCTCTTCCGGTCTTGGCCGAACCACCTGCTGAATCACCTTCGACGATGTAGATCTCGCATTCAGCCGGGTTTCTCGATTGGCAATCAGCTAATTTTCCCGGCAGCCCCCCGCCCTCGAGGACACCTTTTCGGCGGGTCAGTTCGCGCGCTTTGCGAGCCGCCGCTCGGGCTTTGCTGGCGAGCGCCCCCTTGTCGATTATCAACTTGGCAATCTGCGGATTCTCCTCTAGAAACTCGCCAAGTTTTTCATTTATGACCTTCTCGACCACGCCCTGGACCTCGCTGGAGACCAAGCGGTCTTTGGTCTGGCTGGAAAACATGGGATTGGGGTGTTTGACGCTGATGACTGTGGCGATTCCCTCGCGCACATCTTCGCCGGACAACTTGTCGACATTCTTCAGCAGATTACGGCTCTTGGCATAACGGTTCATGGTGCCGGTGAGAGCGCTGCGCAAGCCCGACAGGTGCGCCCCGCCGTCACGGTTGCGGATGATATTGGTGAAACAGAGAATCGATTCGTTGTAGGCATCGGACCACTGCATGGAAACTTCGACGAGGATCTCGCCGACATCCTCGACCTCGACCGAACCCTTGATGAAAATCGGCTCATCGTGAATCGGATTCCTCCGCTCATTCAACTGTTTGACGAATTCTAAAATGCCGCCTTCGTAGCAGTGTTCATCGCTCCTGCCACCATCCCTCTCATCGACCAGGGTGATGATGAGTCCGGCGTTGAGGAAGGCGCGGTGCTGAAGAACGGTGTTCAGGGTGTCGTAATCGAAGTCAATAACGGTCGAAAATATAGTCAAATCCGGCTTGAAGGTGATGGAAGTGCCGGTTTCATCACTCTTTCCGGTCGCTTTCAACCGGCCTTGCGGCTCACCGAGGGCATAGGTCTGTTCCCAGACATGACCTTCGCGGCAGATTCTCATCTTCAGCCATTCAGAAACCGCATTCACCGCCGAAACCCCGACCCCGTGCAGGCCGCCGGATACCTTGTAACTGGAATCATCAAATTTACCGCCGGCGTGCAACTTCGTCATTATCACCTCGGCGGCACTGATGTCATAATCCGAGTGATTTCCGACCGGGATTCCTCGACCGTGGTCGGTGATGGTGATCGAACCGTCATCGTGGATGACGACCTCGACGCTGTCGGTATAGCCGGCGAGGTGCTCGTCGACCGAGTTATCGACCACTTCGGTGACACAGTGGTGCAAGGCCGAGCCATCGTGAGGGTCACCGAGATACATACCCGGGTGCTTGCGAACCGCCTCCAGGCCCTCGAGCACCTGGATGTCATCAGCATCATATTTATGTTCGCTTGCATCGGTCATTACGTCGCCCCCTCAGGGTATCCTATGGATACCCTGTTCATCTATATCATTTGAGGAGTTCAAGGTTATTAAACACTGTTATCGGAGACCTAGGTGGAAGTGAAAATGAAGACCCCTTTCGACTTCCAAAACGGGAAAATTATTCACTGATTTCGGCGGCTGGTGGGGGGGGGAGAAGTTCCAAGGTGGGGAAGGGCGGGAATCTGGAAAGTACGCCCGTGGGGGAAAGCAATGATTTTCCCTCCAACCCTTTCATTAGTCACCGTTAAGAAGATGATGCATCACGGCGAGTCCATGAACGAGCCCTTGGTCTGTGTCTCCTTTGAGGGAGTGACCATCGAAGAGATACTTGAAGAGGCGGCAAGAGCCAACTTAGCCGGAGCAGATCTGGCTGAACTACGCTACGACAGATTCTTCATTATTCGACCCGAAGAGGAAGAGGATGAGGCCCGCGAGGAGGAAGAGTACGACCAAGATCTGGTGATTGATGAAATGCTGTGGGAGCGCCGTGACGTCGATGACATCGAGGTCGACGAGATCATCTCCAAACTCAAGGATGGGATTCCACTGCCGGTGATTTTCACCTGCCGTTCAATCGGCGAAGGAGGTTTTTATCCCGGCGACGAGGAATCCCGAATCGAGATTCTTGAACAGGCCATCGAAAGCGAGGTTTCATGGGTAGATCTGGAGTTGTCGATGAACTCCAAGAAACGCCAGCAATTGGTCGCCAAGGCGGCCGAGAATGGAGTCAAGGTCATCGCTTCTGTGCACGGCACCGATGGCGTTCCCGTGATGGATGAAATTATTGAAATCGTTAAATCAAATGCCGAGAATGGTGATTTGGTGAAGTGCTGTTATCGCACCTCGAATCATCAGGAAAGCCTCGCCCTCATCGATGCCGCCGAGGCTTTGAAAGACGTCGATATCGACACCGCACTGATGGGTCTTGGCCCGGGCGGCGACTGGACCAGGATTCATGCCCCTCTGGTCGAGCAGGCGATGGTCTATACCACTCTGCGCAACGATTTCAAACTCTACGAAGAGGGGCTCATCAACGTCAAGGATGTCCGAGATACCTGGATTCTACTCGAGTACTGAATAGT
>JAPOGE010000123.1 GCA_028283345.1 Candidatus Poseidoniales archaeon | reverse complement strand
GCGCCATATCGGTTCGGTGGTTATTTTCCTCTACGAACCTTCGCAGGAGGATGGTGTATCGGATGAGCAGCAACTGCACCTGTTGGAAGAGGTGCGTGAATTGATGCCACAACGTGAATTCGTCGTCATCCGCTCAAAGGGTGATTTGTCGGGCCAGCGCGCCGAGGAGTGGGATGAAATCGCCGCCGCCGAAGCCACCTGGGTCGAGGATGGTCGACCGATCGATGCCGAAATCGACTTGTTGATCGATCCGGAAAGCGGCTACGTGACCGCTTCGGCGACCGAGAATGTCGGTCTCGAGGCACTGCGCCTGCACATCGCTAAATTAGCTAATGCACAGCGTCAGGATGACCCGATGGAACTCCCAGAGGGCTGGCACCGACGCTAATCGCAATTAACCAGAAGACCGCAGGAGCTGCTCTCAATCTCGGCCTTTGTTCCGAGAGCCGACATGATGAATGGACACAACAGGAGTGTCTCCCGAGCGGGTGGCGTGAACAATACCTGACGCCACGAGCGACCCGGTCAAGTAGGATGTCGCCGGATTCGGTGGCAACCTGCTGGTCATTGCCGAGCAGGGTGTTACTTAATCATCGACCGCGGTGATGCATCTACCGAGAAAGCAATAGTGCCTATATCTTACCGAGGTGTGTATGGCGAAGAAATTTCTCGCCGCGTCGCTCAGTTGTTGCGCGGTGTTGTTGTGTGGTGGAAAGGGTAGTCGCTTGGCGAGCCAGGGCATCGATATCCACAAACCGCTGATGCTGATTGACGACAAACCCTCACTCTTACATGTCGTCGACCAGATGCGCAGTCTGGAGATTGATTTCAATTCGGTCATCGTGGTCGTGCCAGAAGGCCGAGTGGTCGAATATCAGCAGGCTCTGCACGGTCGTGATTGTCGGATAGTCGCCCAACCGCAGGCCCTAGGCACCGGCGATGCGGTATACTGCGCGCTGGCACATATTCCGAATGCGACCGAACATGTCTACGTCTCCTTCGGCACCCAACCCTTAATCACCAACGCCACCATCGAGGCCTCATTTTCCTTCCACCTCGACAATGCTCTGGGATTCACTTTGCCTACGACATTCACCGCACACCCTTATGCACCATTGTCAAGAGACGACGATGGCAAGGTCACAGATTCGCTTGAAACTCACCTTGAAGGAGTGAGAAAACCTGAATTCGGCGAAGCGAATGTGGGTGGTTACTGGGTCGATGTGAAGGCCCTTGACGAGGTCTTGGTGCCACTGCGGAACAGAAAATGGGATTCTCGCGCGGGGAGGTATGATACCCCATCTGGTGAACTCGGATTTCCTAACGAGATGGTCCGAGGTTGTCTGTCATCTGGGCACCGCGTCGATGGTATTCCATGTGCGGGACCGGAAGAGATGATTGGCCTGAAGTGCCTTGAGGACATCGCGGTCATAGAAAGTGAATTCAGCCGCCGTAGGCGCTGAATATCGGTTGGTTGAATGGGCCGGGCTGGGCACGACAAACAAATTGAATGCTGATGCACGGTCGTCCTCGGAGCGCCGACACCATCAAGGGCTAATCGCCGCTCGAGCGCAATGTGACCGAAACCCATATCGTCGCCTTGGGCGGAAGTCTCCTGCGTCCAGAGGAAGAATCCGGGCGCGCAAAATGGTTTGGCGACCTGCGTGACCTGGCCGCCAAACTCCAGCAGAACGGCACCCGTGTGGGTATCGTCGTCGGCGGCGGACTGCCGGCGCGTGAAGCGATTACCCTCGCCGAGCCGTATGTCGGTGATGTCCACGCTCTCGATGAGATCGGCATCGCCGCCACCAGACTCAATGCGACCATCATCCAACAGGTACTGCAGGAACCCGGCCTCGACGTCGCCGGTATGATTCCCCTCGACTGTGACCATGCCGCGGCCCTTCTCGGCGAGCACAACTTCGTGGTGATGGGTGGGACCACACCCGGCCATACCACCGATGCGGTCGCGGTCGAATTAGCCATCAAGGCCGGTGCCGGTCGCTGTATCATCGCCACCAATGTGTCGCACGTCTATGATAAGGACCCACGCACAAATGATGATGCCAGCCCCGCAAGCCACCTCACCTTGGCGGAGTTGGGCGAAATCTGTGGCCTCGGCAAACCGCGCCAAGCCGGCGTCTCGGCGGTCGTCGACCCGGTGGCGGTCGAATGGGCAATCGAGGCTAACTTGGCGATGTGTGTATTAGATGGTCGCGTCATCGGCCTGTTGGGCGCCGCCCTTGAGGGGCGCGAATTCAGTGGCACCAACATCACCGTATAATCTATAAACAGGGGTATTGAAATGGCTGGTAAATTTGACGCGCTGAAAAAATCGATTGCTAAAACCGCAGAAAAGGCGACCTCGACCGTTGCCAAGCGAGCCAAGAAGTTGACTTCGGTGCCGCCGCATCGACATTGTCGAATGTGTCAGGCGGCGATCAACATCAAGTCCGAGCCACCTATCTGTAATTCCGAGGAATGCACTACCAAGTGGGAGCGAGAGGAGAGGAATCGTAAGCAGTTGAAATTCTGGATGACTGCATTCATCGCCCTCTTTGCCTTCAGTTTCATCGGGCCATTGGCTTGGAAATTATTTGCTGGGTGAGCATCGATGCAGACCTACATTCGAATCGGTGCTGGTGTTTTAGCGGTGATTCTCGCCATCGGTGCATATGTGGGAATCGAGGGTATCAGCGATAATGACGAGGAGACCGCGACCATTCCTCCATGTTCGATTGTAGATGCATTATTACCCGTTATCGGTGAAGATGAGATGACCTGTTACTGGGGTATGAGTGCGGATATCCTCAACATTCCAGATGAAGCCGCAGCCGCCGATGTGCTGGTGCAGATATCGTGGCAGAAGAACAATGTCTGGATCGGTATTGCCGAAGCCGGTCAGTCCGATAATTGCGAAGACAAGGGCAGTTATTTTCGCTGTGACAAAGACAGCGTCACCCTGCTTGCCGGTGGTCCCAACTCTGGTGGACAACTTAAGTGGTCACCGACCCCGGGAGATTACCGCTTCGTCGCCGGTGGTGATGATTCGGAACAACTCAAGTCGTTTACTGTAGCCTGGTCATTTGATGCCGGTCTACGCTGGGGATTGGCGGTGCCGCTATTCCTGCTGGCTGGATGCTTGGGTGTCTTTGCCGCGGTCGGATTGCCGAGCCGGGACCCCGAAGAGGCTGAGGCCGAGGATTGACGAGTCCTCTCCGTTAACACGGAGAGGGTCGGCTCAGCGAGGATGCTCACGAGGCTTGATAAGACTCAGGTAAAACAGGAATGATACCGGCGAGGTGAAAGAAGATGGCAGACGACCCCGAACTGCAGAATCGCCGCCTGCAGTTGAAGTTGGCGCTAGAGGATCTGCGTGAGATGCGCGGCTTTGGCACCGAATTGGTAACCGTCATCATCCCCCCTGACCGCAAGATTTCCGACGCCCGGCAATTATTGCAGAATGAGCATGGTCAGGCGGCCAATATCAAATCCAAATCGACGCGAAAAAATGTCCAAGGGGCGATTGAGTCGGCGATTTCATCGTTGAACACCTTCAAGAATGCCGGCGAACGTGGCGTCGCGTTATTCGTCGGCGCCATCATCGTCGGAAATAACAAGACTCGGCTGGTCAATGTCGTCATCGATGACCCACCGGTCACCCTCACCTCATTTCGCTACCGCTGTGACTCGGTATTCGAGATCTCCCAACTCGAGGACATGCTCATCGACCGTAATTCATACGGTCTTTTCGTCATCGACCGCGGTGAGGCCGCCTATGGTATCGCCACCGGTAAGCGTATCCACGTGCAGGAACATCTGGTCTCGAACATCATGGGAAAACATCGCCAAGGTGGTCAGTCAGCACAACGTTTCGAGCGGTTGATTGAAGAGGCGGCGCACAAGTTCTTCAAGCGGGTGACCGAGCACGCGTGCAATTACTGGCTGCCCAATATCCAGGATATCCAAGCCATCATCATCGGCGGCCCAGGCCATACCAAGGAGTTCGTCATCAGGAACGAATATTTCCATCACGAGATTCAGAAGAAGATTTCCGACACGGTTTTCGATGTCGGTTATTCCAACGACAGTGGAATCCGTGAACTGGTCGGCAATGCCGGCTCACTGATGGGTGAGATTGAATTGGATTCAGAGCGTCAGGTGGTCAACGAATTCCTGCGTGAGATCATGCAGACCTACCCTAAGGCAACCTATGGTGAGGCGATGATCAGACGGGCTCTCGATGAGGGGGCGGTAGACCGGCTACTGATTTCCGAGACCCTGCGTCAGCGGATGGTCACAATTTCAT
>JAPOGE010000122.1 GCA_028283345.1 Candidatus Poseidoniales archaeon | reverse complement strand
ATGCGATACTGCATCACCTGAGAAATAGCCTCCTGCGCTCGCAGTCAAGGAGTTCCATGGATTTGCATCATTACAATTTCCAAGATGACAAAGTTTCCATGTCGGGATGTGATATCTTCCAAAAGAAATCGCCGGCCATTGATTATTATTGGAGTATTTCGAGATCCAAACTTGATTATCCGGACCCAAAATAATATCTCCTAAATTATAAGATTGGCCTGCTGTGTATTCCATTGCTAAATCTGCACAATTACATTCAATCCAGCCTTGTGAAATCCACGGAGAATGTTGTACAACTGGCCTAAACGCAGAACTGATTGTAGTGGATGTAACCGATGTAGTTCCCCCAGGCACCAAATTATTGTCATTCATAATCGACATGTACATCAAACCATTATAGGTGACTATTGTGCCAAGTGTATAGGGTGAATTACCACTGGCTGCCAAGTAAATATTCCAGGTTCCGAGTAAATTATTTGTTGAGGAATCACACCAATTGCATGTCCTCCAAAATTGTTGCCAACCCAGTGCATTAGGGAAAACTCCTTGGACATCCGTAATTGCCCAATAAGGTGTACCATCGAGGTCAACCCCTTGGCCATTGGTGTAAGTAAGATCATCATCATATTCCGCATTACTAGCGCCAATCTCAGAACAATCGCATTCTACCCAATCACCTTGCCCTTGAAGTCCATTCGCATACAATGTTCCATTCGGCCCTGCTGGCGGGTTGGTATTAGCGTTAGATAATGAAACGAAAAATCCATTACCATGCATGACTGAACTTCCAATGTTGTAGGAAGATGGTGAAATCGGAGGGTTATTCACAATTGGATTTTCCCAAGTAGTCCAAATGTTTCCACTCAGGCTTGCAGCTTTACAAGGGGGTGTTCCACTCCCACAAATCACCCAATTCGGAGAGGTCCCAGGCGGGATAGTATCAATATTAGAAGGAATCAAAGACACCCATAAATCATCACTTCCGATTGGATATTCAACGATTTCCCATTCATCAAATATCGTGGTCGCGTCCCATGTAGTACGCCCGCCTCCTCTCCAAATATCATCACAACTACAAGGGCCATCCCACTTTGAACCATTCAATTGCGCAGGGGTGGTTACAAAGGATGTTGTTGTTGAAGGTGTGACGAGAGTGTAAAATGTTCCAAGGGAAGTTGGATCTTCAACAATACCAGATGGAGTTGTTGTTCCAGGACGGTTCAGTGTTGGGCCGGCTAAACCATTAAATTCCACACAACTGTTACAAGGTTTCCAAAGATCCGGGTCGTTGTCTGGTGAAACCGCTGTAGTACTCGATGCTGTAGATTGTTGAGCAACCCAAAGGATTCCACTCGATGCTGGATATTCAACTATTTCATATGCTAAATATTGATTGCCTTGAGTCCAGACCTGCATAGGATTATTCGGGTTATTTTCCCAAATATCTTCACAATCGCAGGCACGATCCCATACATCAGGATTTTGCCCTGGAATCGGGGTTCCTGGATTGCTGGTATCCATTATCGCCAACCAATATTGATCAGTTGCGGCAGGGTATTCATATATCTCACCGGCTGTAACAATTGTTGTTATTGGATCCCAAACCGATATTGGGCCGGCGATTCCATTGAATGAACTACAAGGGTTTGTTTGAACCGGAGCATATGAATTATTCAATTTTGCGATAAACCCATCGTAACTCCCAACCGAGGTATGAGCGTTATCGAAGGTAGTAGGTCCCATCTCTAATTTGCCAACGATATATGGGACATTATTTCCATCGATACCAATTCCATAAGGCTTTGATTTTTGGCCTGTAACTTGTGTGGCCCAAAACCAGTTTCCAGCATCGTCTAATTTTGCAACAAAAGTCTTTATGCCGGAAGATCCAGATAATTGAGTAGTACCCAGTAAAAGGGTATTGCTAAATTCACCGGTGATAAAAATATCATCTGCGTCATTTGTAAACATCGCATTAATGGTGTTTTCTCCTGTTCCTCCGAGTTTTTGGGCCCAGTTCCAAGTACCAGACGGGCTTAAACTCGCAAGGATTACATCGTAAGAACTGGTAGCGCTATACGGCGAAGATCCAAAGGAATTTCCCGATAGGTCATTCAATGTAATATCTTGAAGGAAGTGGGTCGTGACAATAATATCTCCGCTTTGTAATACTTTTAAGTCGCGGACAATTTCCACATTGCTGCCTTTTAATTCAATCGCCCATAACCAATTGCCATTGGAATCCATTTTCGATATAATTCCCTCATACATGTTTCCCGGATTTGGACCAACTACGGATTGACCAAAGGTCACAGGGCCGGCGCCATAATATCCACCGACATACAAATCTCCATTCGAATCAACTGCTATGGTTCTAGCGAGGTCATCACATTCGTCTCCTGCCTTTTTGGCATAAATATAATTTCCGGCATAATCTAGTTTAGCCACAAAAATATCCGAACTATTTGGATGACATCCGGTTGGAGTAGCTGCGGTTGTTAATTGAATGGTATCGAAATCAATGCCATATTCAAATTTGCCTGTAACGAAAATGTTTGAACCATCGGCATCGATGTCAAACCCATGTGCCAGCGCGTCTACGTGTGGCCCATCGGAATACTTTGCCCAAATCCAATTTCCGGTGGTATCAAAGGTTGCAATCAACAATGAGTACTTTCCTCCAACAGTGCTAGTAATACTTCCAAAGGTGCTAGAATAGCCACCCTCAACATAACCTGTAATTGCAAAATTACCGTTTGCCAATTCTATTATCGCAAGAGCCGCGTCATCGCCTCCGCCGCCTCCGGTCTCAACCCAAACGAAGTCTCCTAATGAGTCAACTTTAGCAATAAAAACATCCCTTCCACCCGCACTGGTGAGGCTTCCTGCAGCACCGAAGTTGATTGTATCGGAATAAGTGCCGGTGACATAACTATTCCCCTGAGAATCTACTATAACCCCCCAAGATTGATCATTACCTGTACTTCCGAATTGGGTAGACCAATCCCAATCGGTTATCGCTCGACCCGATACGTCTTCAATGACTTCTTCGGGAACAAGGGTTTTTGTTTCATCAAAATTGTTGATCATCGACGTTAAACTAAGAGTAATGAACAATAGGGTGACTAAAGATGCAAAGTGGCTTGATTTCATATATGAACCATTACCTATTCGTATTTATTGTTTGTCCCGACGCAGAAACAACACTATTAAATCGTATTTCCTTGGAACCGACCATGCAATCTCTTACCACCGTTTTGCGGAATTCGTGAAAAAAAGTCACAACTTTTTATTTCAACTTCTAGAAGCCTTCAATCATATTTTCACCTCACTTCATCTCTTCTTTGAGCAATTCATGTAGAGCAACGACTTCAATTCCAGCAGCAATGGTGGCGAACTGTGGGAGATGGATCTTAGCACAGCATCCTCTACAACTGTTGGTGGGTGATTGAAACCACGTAATTGAACGCACAAACGTTATTCGTTTCATTCATTGTCTTGAATATAGGATGAGTCGATTTCCAATTCATAGAAGAGCATTTGTACGCCTTTAGATCAGGTTAATAACATGGTATTTGCAGATAGTTTCCGCTATTTAGAGGGGCACGGAAGCAATTGACATTATCCGTAAGGAAGGTTCGTGTTTTCCGGTACGAGCATTTTACTCTAAAAAGCGTATTGCGTTAGAGTATTTTGCCCTAAAAAAAAGGTACATTTCATTTTCGGGTGTATTTTCAAATGTATAATGAAGTTCGAACAAAATCATAGGGTTTATTTTGCAGTTATGTTTATTTGCTGCGGTAAACAGCAGAAGTCATGAATAAGCCAATTGCGTATTTATTTTGCCTACTAATGATAACCATGCCCCTTGCAGGATGCCTTGGAGGAGATGAAAAGTCATCAGAGACCGAGACCGAGACCCTTGACTTCACTCCCTCTTTGGGAGATTGGGATGTCTATTACGTTGCAAACAGTTCAGATTTACCAGATTGTATATCAGAAATTCTTGAGCGACTCTATTACGTCGAGGCTGATGCAGGATTCTATACTTGTACTACTACAGGTTGGATCTTCATTGACTTGACTGGTCCTGCTGGTGCTGATGGAACAAATGGCGCTGATGGAGCCAATGGAACAAATGGTGCTGACGGAACAAATGGCGCTGATGGTGCCAATGGAGCCAATGGAACAAATGGTGCTGATGGCGCAGATGGTCTAGAAGGAACAAATGGTGCTGACGGAGCAGAGGGTAGCCTATGATATGACCCACTGCGAACCCATTGATTCACCAATACTGAATCAGAGGGTGTTATGGTGATACCCTCTGCTTCACTGTAAAACAAATTGAACAGGGTTCTAGTGTGGCAAGGACTGCCAGAAACGAGTTTCACAGGCAGAGAATAAAACATTCCGCACCCGA
>JAPOGE010000121.1 GCA_028283345.1 Candidatus Poseidoniales archaeon | reverse complement strand
CCATACTGGATGGATGCAGGCCGCTCCTCCAGGCATTTTCTATTCCCCCGGCACCTAGGTCGGCCACGTTTGACCACGGTAATTGAGTGGTGATCCAACCCGATGCCTGGATGCCGACGAATGAACAGCGTTGGGCGCCATCATGGGGGAAATATGCCAAGCCATCATCACCTACCGCCACAATCACTCGCAGGGAATTACCCGAAAGCACCACCAATCTGAAAATCTCGGTATCATTGAGAGCTATAACTACGGCATCTTCAGCATGGGTATTGCCGCCGGAAACGTTCCACGTCGTGAGATTCCATTGCGATTCAACCCCCGCTACCTGCAGTGTCACCGCAGTATCTGCAACGCTTCCTGCTATCGTCGGGGTTGAGAAGTTGAAATATTGCCCGCTGATTCTACCGGTGTCGGAAGCGGAATGCATCGCCAAACTTCCACTCCGATTCAACCCCGTATCACCGTTTCGTGGCATCCAGTGGAGTTGAATCGCAGCATCGGTGCGCAATATCGGCGCGCCGAGCGCGGATTCCGGCGGCCAATCTATTCGCAGGACATCATTTGCAGCAATCGTCAGGGCGCCGCCCAGATAGCGAACCACGACCGCCTTTGCGGTAGGATTGTCCAGCAGTAGAGTTCCCGCTCCGGCGGGTGGAAGGAATTCGGTGCCGATCGTTGCACCGGTGGTCGCTGGCCAAGGCGCATCACCACTTCCGCCATCTCCTGCCACCATCAATAGCCGGGCCTCGGCACTACTGGATCGTCTCATCACCGAGGTTTGAGTAACCGTGAAACTCTTCGTCCATACAGATCCTTCACCGTAGAATCCACCCCCAGCTAAGGTGATTGCGGAACCGGAATGGCCCGCGCCGCGCCAATCGACTCGCATTGTGTCCATACTGGTCAAATACAGGGTAGTGGTACCACTTCCCAGCGGAATCGTCCAAGATTTCCCGGTTCCGGTTTTGGCGTCGGAAATAGCCGGCGGCGCTTCGGTGGCGCCGCCATTTCCGCGCCACAGGTATACCTCTACCGCGGATGTTGAGGATAACCATGCTTCCCCACTCATTCCTTCGAGCGGCAGGTCGGCAGACCAAATCGAAGTGCCCAGTATTTTTCCGGAGAGCGAAGAACTACCTTGTCGAAGTTTTAATTCGATTGGCATCAAGTCTTCAGCGATACCAATTTTGGGTACCACAAGGACGGTGCCTGAGAGTTCCGGTAGGCGAGTCTGATGTAGTCGATGTGGGCCGAGCCGTAAATCATCCCAGCAAATACTCCCAACCTCTCCGTGCGGGTACCTGAACTCGACTTCAGCATCCAGATTCATGGCATTTCTAAGCCGCAGACTCTGTCCTTCACTCCAGGTCGCAGAGATCCAAACACCACCTCGCATGTAGTCCCATGCCAATTCACCCTCAAGAGGGTCCAGGTCGATGCTCACGCGATCACCCGGCATTCCCGTTTCCGCCAGCCTGACCGTTTGGATGGCATAATCCTTCATCTGGGTGATCATTCCATTGCGCTCGACCGAGCCCTCCAGTTCCTGAATAACCGGCAGCATGGTAACTAGCATCATTCCGATCAGTGATAGAACTCCTCCGAATAGGAGGACTGTGGCCACGGTCGCTGAAACTCCATCTTCATCACGGCGGAGGTAGGCTTCCTCGAGCATCAACTCACCTCCACCCTCTGGATTACAATTTCCAACATGATGACCTCATCTCGGGGGAATACTCCGATTCCATCTACTCCTGAACTTCTTTCCCAAGGCGCGAATCCGAAGTAGGTTGAAGTATCGCCGGTGGCTTGGTGAATCATATGGTCACCGGTCCATAGTTCGGTGAATTGCGGGTTGATATTACTGTGCAATTGGTTATCGACTGAGAATCTCAGGTTGCGGGCCTCGTGGTCGAACAATGTCAGCGGGCCACGTGAAATTATTTCCAGGGTCGAACTTTTTCCCGCCGGTAGAGAGGCGGTGGTTTGAATATCACTGAGCATCAGTGTAACCCTACGTTGGCCCGAGAATGTTTCCTCTACATGAAGGGTGGGAAATTTCTCTATATTCCAAGCCTTATTTGGCATCCTGCTCATCATGCCGTGATTGATTATTGCCGTATTAAGGACTCCGATATTCAAATTGGTGTTCATCTGCAAACCTGATAATTGCAATCGTACCAGACGATGTATCGAAACACCTTCAGCGTTCTCAACATCAATTATCAACTCGCGACCGAAGTATTGTTGGCTATCAAAAGAGTGGGTGGCACCTACACTTGTGACATTGTATGTATGTAGAATGCCGTCGTTGGAAACCGAGACCGATGAAATAGTTTCATTTTGACTGGAAATCTCAAATGCGGTCGCATTGACCAATCTGACATCGACTCGGTCGAGGCCGGATATATCGGCTTGAATCGTCCATGTCTCTACCAAATCGAGCGAGCGAAGTGTATTGGTGACCAGCGGCAGGGTAAATGCCACCCCGGTGCCATTCGGCGCTGATCCAACCACGTCGATACGAGATTGGACCTGTTCACAGAGCACCCGTGCCGAGGACCAGTTCTTATTGTCGTCGAAATCATCAACATATGGTTTGAGGGCGACCATCACTATTGCGAGAATACTTACCACCATGGCCAGCAACATCACCACGCCGATGATTTCAGAGACACCGTTTTCATCATCTTCAGCAGCACTACGGCGAGGACCAGCAAACACGTCCCCACCGTCCATGGGGGTAGGAGGGCGAATGGGCTTCATATGGCTTCTCATATAGACGCTATAGGCGTCTGGGATTTGTCAAGATAATCCAGATGTCAGTATCTCGGTATCGGTCGGGCCAATGAAATGGGAGAAAAGCGGCCCATCTTGGAGCGAAATAGCGAGATCACCCTCAAACAGTTCATCGATGTGATAAAGAACCGTGCTCTCTGCAAGGTGTGGGCGATTATTCTGCTCCGACAGGTGGGTCAGGACAATGCTCCTCGTGCGTTGGTTGACCACCTTACTCAACAATTCCCCGGTCTGCTGATTTGACAGGTGTCCGCCACGGCTGGAAATGCGCTCTTTGAGGGAATTTGCATAGGGCCCTTCCCACAGTCTGCGATGGTCGTAATTTGCTTCAATGGAGATGTGTGCACAGCCGCGCAGATGTTGGATTATCTCGTCGGTCCATGAGCCTAAATCGGTGAATACTGCGGCTCTTTCCCCAGAGCCCCTGCTGGCGATGAACCCGACGTTATCGGCACCATCGTGTGGAACAGGTATCGGTAATAGCGTGATATCGGTGCCGATTTCCAGCCGTTCCAAGTCCTCGAACAAGGTGACGCCACCAACCAGATCCAGACCCAAAGATGTGGCGGTTCTGAAGTTGGAGAACAGTGGAATACCCCATCGCTTATTGGCGATGGCCGCCCCACCTCCGTGGTCACCATGGTGGTGAGAGATTACGATTCCATCAATCTCGTCCGGCTTAATTTCCAATTGCCCTAAGCGACGCTCCAACTCTTTGCCGGAAAATCCCTGGTCGATGAGTACTTTGCTCGTATCGGTGGCCAACAAGGTTGCATTACCTTTGCTTCCGGTGCCGAGGTGGGTGATTGAAAGTGACATGTAACGATAGTCGGCGAGCATCGAGACCCCTTGAACTAATCCCTGCTACCGGTTGAGATTTCGCGATAATTCCAGTTGATCTCACCTGCGGCCTTGAATAAATATCCGAACTTCGCTCCACCATCCATATAAGCGAACCCAAAGGGTTCAGTTCACAGGTGAGTCCATGCGAAGCAAGCAGACGACACTTATCGTCACCATCGCTATGGTCAGTGGCCTATTGCTGATGTCACAGATGCCTGCGGTTTCACAGGTTGAGAACATATTTCCCGGAGATACTGAGGGGGAAGGTCCGCCGGTTACCGATACCGATGGCGATGGTATTCCTGATGTACATGAGAATCTATTCAGTAATTGGCTGAACTCAACTGCTGTGGATGGGCGAGAAATCAATATCGAGGGGCTAGATAGAAATATCTCATCCGACGCCGAATCCGACCGTGATCGAGATGGATTGAATTCGAGTGAGGAGTATTGCTGGCCTTACTCCTATGCCGCGTGTTTCAGCACCTTGCGTATCGGCCTGACGGGAGAACTCAACCTGCTCATCGGTCAGCGTGAGTACCTCGACCCCAGGAGAGCGGATAGTGACGGCGATGGAATGCCCGATGGGTTTGAGGTTTCAATGTGTCAAAAGCAGCCTGGTTCTTTTGATTCATCCACTGGTAAATTCTCATGCGTGGGTTTCGACCCGCTCAATTCCAGCGATGGGGAACTTGATTTGGATGAAGATGGCTTTGATATTGACCGGGACGGCATCATCGCACCCCATGAGGAACTGACCAGTGCCGAAGAATACAATTTCGGTGCCGGCCAGAATTGGACCACAGAATTAGATGGACTGAGGTGTACATATTCACCTCCGGAATTACCCAATCAAACCCACTGGCCTTCAATCGGTTTTCGCTGGCCCAACCTCGGAGATGCTTGTGCGGCTAATTATTCAGTTGAAT
>JAPOGE010000120.1 GCA_028283345.1 Candidatus Poseidoniales archaeon | reverse complement strand
GGAACCGGTCTTCGTCGCTGGCAGGTCGAGGTAGAGGAGTGCGAGGGTATTGTCGAGGAATTAGATTTGCGCGGGCGGCTCGTCGTGGTTACTGAAGATTGTTGGGGGCTGGCCGAGCTGGTCTGTAGCGAACTTGAGCGCCACGGTGCTGGTGCTGTGCGCTTATCACTGGAATTATTGCACAAGAAATTCACCGAAGAGAATGATGGAGGTCGCCGCATCCTGCGGGCTGACCCTTCATCACCGGGTCAAATTGCCGAGGCGGCACAGGCGATATTGAATTCGGGTGACTTCGGAGGTATGATCCATCTCGCACCAACCCATCTGGCCGGCCATGAATGGACGACCGGTGATGCTGACACCACCGGAGCAGTGGCGATGCAGGGATTATTCGGATTGCTCAAGCACTTTGACTCAGCATATTCACAAGGTGATGGCATCCTCGCCTCTCTCACCGCCCTCGATGGTCGCCATGGCAACAAGGGAGAACGTTTCAACAGCCTGGCAGCAGGTGCTTCCGGGGTGGTCAAGGCTTATGCGCACGAGCGTGGTAACATCCGTTGCCGGGCCTACGATGTTCACCCGGAAATGCTTCTTGAGGAGAGCGAGTTGGCGACGAGATTGGTCGACGACCTTCTCGGTCGCGGCGGGGAGGTTGAAATCGGTTTGGATATCGATGGACGGCGATGGGCACTGGTGCTCTTCGATGAGGCGCTTGAGAAACCGCGTAGTGGGTTGGCCGATGATGAGGTCTGGCTGGTATCAGGTGGTGGCTCGGGGGTCACCGCCTCATGTATCATCGGTCTGTGCCAGGCCAGTGCGAAGAGCGAGGCACACTTCGTCTTGTTAGGGCGAACCGAATTGCTGGAAGAGCCAGGCGATTGGCTGGCTTGGTCTGATGAGCAACTCGAACAGCGCAAGTCAGCACTGCGCGAGGAGTTGGTCGCCTCGGCTGAGGACGGCAAGGTCTCAATCGTTGAATGGAATAATGCATGGAGCCCATATCTTCGCAGTCGCGATATCCACGCCACAATCGCCGCAATCAACGCTACCGGAAATAGTGCAGAATACTACTCCTGCGATGTTACCGATGCCGAAACACTCACCGCAATCGGCGAGGAAATCGGCTCCTCTAAGGGGCAGATCACCGCAATTGTCCACGGTGCCGGAATCGAGGATTCAAAATTGGTCGCCGATAAGGAATGGGATGTATTCGCCAATGTAGTTCGGGTCAAGGTCGATGGCTGGAGCGCCTTGATGGCGGCGGCCGAGGCCAGCGGCAGCGTCAATCTGCGCTCAGCCTGTGCTTTCACCAGCGTCGCCGGACGTTTTGGTAATGGTGGCCAGAGCGATTACGCCGCCTCAAACAATGTCCTCGATGCCGAGATGGCGCGTTTGAGCGCAGGTGGGGAAACCAGGGCCGTAGCCATCGCATGGACCGGCTGGCGCGATGTCGGGATGGCGGCCCGAGGTTCGATTGCGGCAATCTTTGCCGCCGCCGGAATCGAGACCCTACCGGTCGATGTGGGGGTTCGCATCTTCGTCGATGAGATGTTATGTGGCGGTAAGCGCCGAGTCGTGGCTTGTGGGGCGCTTGGGCAGATGGATATATTCGATAGTTTCCGCGCCCCACCATTACGCCTACCAGGCGATGTCAGTGCGGCTTTGGATAATCCTGAACGTTTTCCCTTCGTCGACCGGCTACTCGCATTTGAACAGGGTAAGTCACTGACCGGAGAGTCGACCTTATCGGTCGAAGAAATGCCATTCTTGGCCGACCATACCATCGATGGTGTTCCATATCATCCCGGGGTGATGGCCTTGGAGATGTTCGCTGAGCATTCCCTGATTCTTTGCCCGGAGCATGCCCTAGCCGGCTTTGAGGCGGTGGAATTCGGCTTGCCAATCAAATTGATGAAAGGCGAGATGAAAGTTCGCACCGTGGTCGAGGTCAAACGAAGCGAAGGTGACCTGATCTGGCTTGAGGCGCACATTGAAAGTGACTTGGTCAACTCAAAGGGGCAGGTGCTGGGTCGACCTCGCATACACCACAAGGCTGAGGTCAGACTGGTGCACAAGGACGACGACCTCACCGGTCATTTCGTCTCCGAACTAGCCGCCTCTCCTCGACTCGGGGTGCCGATGGCTGGTGAGTTGGAATTGCCGGCCTCGTTCATCTACGAGCGATATTTCCACGGCCCGAGATTCCAATCACATGGTGGTGTACTGCGAGGAGTCGGTGATGCCACCTCCCCGGGTTGCGATGGTATTGCGTTGATGCGTCACCAATTGCCGGCCAGCGACCAATGGTTGGTCGAGAGTCAAGGTGGGTCGGTACTTCTCGAGGCCCTGCCAATGCTGATTGAAGCCGGTTTCCAGAATGCCGGTCTGGTGGCGATGGAATCCGATGGCATCTCCTCATTACCGATTGGAATCGGGTGGTCATCTATGCTCAGAGTTCCCGACCGAGGCGAGAACCTACGACTACGCTCGATCCTGACCGGGAGAGAGGAAGGTGGAATCACCATCCATGATGTATGCGTATTCGGTGATGACGATGCACCGGTCCTCACCCTCAAGGATTTGCGCCTGAAGGCAATGGGGATGGTGCCCGAGGAGCAGAAATTCACTTTGCCGCGCTAAGTGGGTTGCTGAGGGTTGATGTGGGTGGTATGGCGATGGTGTGGTCACCGAAGGGAGAGGTCGAATTTCTCTCCTCACCCTTTTCAGATAGCGAGGAATGGGCTCGTCCATCAACCTTAATCGGTCGAATACCGATCCGTATCACCAAACCGGATGCAAGGCCGCCGACCAACCATGAATCACCTCATCTTTGTTCGCCACCTGAAGTATCACGGTTTTCCACCGCCAAACGATACGAAGAGCATCTTGCTGGGAGGTGGTTGGTGGGGGAATTACTCAAACAATGGGGAATTGAGATTGCCGGATTGGAAATCATCCGAGATGAGAATCGCGCCCCGTCACTATCTTGGCGGGCAGAGCCAGACTTCGCCAAACCTTTGCCCAGTATCTCCATCGGCCATAGTGAAGGTTGGGCAATCGCCGCTTTGAGCGAGGCGAATCATCACGTTGGAATCGATGCTGAGCCGGGTAGCAGAGAAATTTCTTCCTCTGCATTTGTGATGATGGCCAGTGGCAATGAGTTGCAACACCTCAAGGATTACCCTGAATCGGCCATATCGATATGGACCGCTAAAGAGGCGGTGCAGAAAGCCCTTCATCTCGGGATGAACCTGAATCCACGAAAAGTCAGCACGAAATGGCCGAACCCAATTGCTGACTTTGCGGTAATTATCTCAATTGGAAAGAAACAAATCCAATTGGAAACATGGCAGTACGATGACCTGAGGATTTCTTTGGCATTCGCAGCGAAGGCTGATTATTGAATAATAATGAAATGGCCTTCAGTTAGTTCCAGAGCGCACCATCTTCCCAAGGTAAGCCGACGGCGATACCCACGAATTCAAGAATCACGTAATTGAAGAAGAGATAGGTGACCAATGAGGCAATCAGTACCAACAGCGCGGTGTTGATGATTCTGGTTCGCTGCTGTTTGGCTTCATCGAGAGTGCAGATACCCTGACTACGAAAATGGAAGGTCAGTCCGACGCCGATGAAGATGAGGGTAAAGCCATAGAGAATCGGTCGAAAAGGCCCCCAATACAGGGTGTCCGATAACGCCGCTGCGGTCGATACCGAGGCCAATCCGAACATTACCAATACCACGCTGGGCAGACAACACATGCTGGCCAGGACTCCACTGCTCATGACCAGTTTCCACAGACCCTTGCTCTCTTCGACTTCCGAATCGGAAGTGCCGGATTGCTCTTCATCCATACTACGCCTATATCGCAGTGGTAATTGAATGCTCGTTTCAACACCGAATCGGCTAAGAAGTATATCAGCGCGCAGTAGGAATATCAAGCGGATATAGTGAAGTGGTTATCACCTGAGGTTTCCAACCTCATATCGTGGGTTCAACTCCCGCTATCCGCACCAATCATCGCTTCGTTGCACTTTACCCTACCGCCGTTCTTGCGCGGCGATTCGACGCGCATCGTTGCAAACAAATACTGACGCGTTCTTTGTTACGGAAAAATTGCTTCAATAAACAAATACAATGGGTAGCGACTAGAATGACCCACGCAAAGCCCATCAAACTACCATATTCAGTTGGATGGGGTTTCGGATTGACCCTCTGAAACTATCCGAAATGGATTATGCAGGGATTGCAATTTCTCTAAGCCGTAACTTAGGGATATAATTGAAAGGTTAGTCTTCTTGGGTTTAACCATGGACCCAATAAGTGCTACACTCGGTGTAGTAATGCTTTGTTATCTTGTTTACTGCCTTTATCATGGGGGGATGTATGACAAAAAGGGACAATGGAGAGATAAATCTGAAATTCCAACCCTCTTCCTTGTTATACAATCTCTTTTCTTTATTGGGGGATTAGTGCTGATCTTTAGTTCAAGATTAAGTTTGTAAATCATATGACCTAAGCAAAGGGATCCCCTTTGCACCAACGGGTAAGCAGAGGGTACACTATTGTGAATTTTAATTCTGTTACGAGCATTTGTATATCTTTGTAGTGATTT
>JAPOGE010000011.1:31324-37907 GCA_028283345.1 Candidatus Poseidoniales archaeon | reverse complement strand
GCCCATCCAAATTACCGTTTGCGACCAGCGAATCGAAATCGGTCAGACAACAGATATCGATGCACAATTTGATTCTCTCATCGAGGGCGGCGTGCCACCAAGCCATGGTCGAGCCGAGAGAGATTCCCATGGTGCCGATTCTCTGTGCATCTACCTCGGGCCGGGAAAGCAACCAATCCAGCGCCCGAACATTGTCGAAAACCATGCGCCCCCACAGCACCTGCCCAGACCACAGCATACGCTTGAACAATGATGATTCGGTTTCATCGGCACGGCCGCCAAAAGCCCACATATCGATGCATAATACGATAATACCCATACTGCATAGAATTCCACCCCAATGGGGTTCGAGTAGTGCGGGCCGCCCCTCAAGCACCTCTTTTCGCCCGATGTCGTACCTACTGCCATGGGCGTGGTTGTAGACGATGGCCGGGGCTGGTGAATGCCTGCCGATACCGGTGGGAATCAGCAAGGTAGCTGGCACCTCCTGCTCACCATTCAAATCGAGAATCCATTCTTCTTGTCTGAAGCCATCGTGAACAATGGTTTCTTGTAATATTCCTGATGGCTTGGAATTGACCGAAGGAATCTCACCGAGCAATTCCCACAGAAGATTTCGTAAGTCATCTTCTCCTGCCATCGCTCTCAAACCAACCAGTCTTGCTGACGGTTATTGAGGTGTCGTTCAGCCGTTGATGAGGTAATCCAGCACATCGTGGATAACCGCTGAAATGGTGTCCATCTCATCATGCCCCAAATGCGGTTGCAAGGAGAGGTCGACCGCGAACTCGATATTTTTCACCGTCGCCGGCAGGTCGACCTTCTCGGCGCCATCGAGATAAGTCCATTGCCGGTAATCCCGGGCGTTGCGGTCGATGCCGAAGATCTGGATGCCGAGCCCCTCTTGAATCATCAATTCAACGAATTGGTCGGCCTGTTCTCGGGATAGTCCGACGAGATGGAATTGCATCGTGTCACAGAAATACTCCGCTTTGGGGAAAGGCTGCGGGACTCGGAGATGGGGGTGGCCGCCAATCAATGATTCAAGGTACCTGTAATTGCTTTGGTGAATCTTGTGAATCTCGGCCAGACGAGATATCTGCGGCCGTAGCAGGGCGCCGGTGATCTCGCTCATACGCATCGAATAGCCGGGAATATTATTCTGTAACTCATACATCATTTCCTCGTCCATACCGTGATGGCGATTCCATCTCTCCTCGTATGAGCCGGAGTAAAGAATGGCCTTAGCGGCGATTTCTCGGTCATCGGTGCACAGAATCCCCCCCTCGCCCGAAGACAGCGCCTTGCTCGACTGGGTCGAGAAACAAGCGATTTTCCCAAACCTTCCGAGCAGGGTTCCATCCCACCAGGTCATGAAGGCATGAGCGCAGTCTTCGATGAAGAACAGGTCGTGTTTCTTCACCACGGCCATTACCGCGTCGATGTCGGGAACATGACCCCGCATATACGACATCATCAGGACTTTGGCGCCGGATTCGACGACTTTGCGCTCGAGGTCAACCACATCGAGTCCCCATTCATCATTCGATTCGACGAAGATGGGGATGGCACCGGCATGGTGTATGGCCGAGGGCACGGCGGTGAAGGTGAAGGCGTTGGAAAGCACCATATCGCCCGGCTTGACCCCAGCTATCTTGAGGGCGATGAACATCGCTGAGCCACACGAGTTGACACCAAGGGCATATTTACAGCCGAGGTGCTCGGCGAATTCCTTCTCGAACATCGATACTTGCGAGTTTGCCTTGTCCTTGTGCTGGTAGCGAAACATCATCCCGGTACGAATCGACTCGACCGCGTCGGTGATGCCGGATTCCGGCGCCGGTTTGAAGGCCTTGGTATTGAAATCGACAACTTTCTCACCGCCCTCGACAACGAGTTTCCTATTTCGTCCGCCCATCCCAATACCCCTCTCTTTCGACCAACGGGCTTTCGTCGCCCTATTCAATGATTACGTCGTCTTCGCTATCGATTAACTCGGCGTCGTAGGTTTTTTCATCGTCACCATGAAAGATATCACTCCCATCTCGAGTGATTACCGCCATCGCCCCCAGACCGGCCAAGGCTACTGCCAGGCCAGTGACAAGACCGATGGAAAGCATTGCCAGTCCGCTCAAGCCCTTATTCTCATCAGGGGCACTATCCTTGTCGGTACCCATCAGCATGATGTAGACCACTAGATTGGGTGAGGATTGGTCACCCTTGATACCTCGAAATGAGAGGGTTTGATTTCCCTCCAAGGTGATTCCGGGCAGATGCTCCAACTGGTCGATGATGTCGCTGTGCGACAGGGTTACAATGGTCTCATGGTCATAATCATGGATGATGGCCCAGTCATCGCGCAGGTGGTTGGAGCGCCATTGGATGGTGTCCATCGGTTCGGAAATCGAGAGGATGATTGAATCACCAGAGGAGAGGTGCACGAGGTTGTCGCTCTCTATCGCAGAGGTGAGGTTGAGTGAATAGGCGGTATTCAGTTGGTATGACTCGTTCGCGGCCTCGAATACGCTGGGAAGAGAATTGACATGACCATGGCCGTAAACGTTGTTCTGGCGATTCTTTGGGATTAGATCTTCAGGGCAGGGCTCATTGCCAGCCATGTAATGACACTGGCGGTAGGTGGCGGTCTCCTGCATTATATTGCGCAGGTCGAATGGCGACAGGTCGGGATTCGCCTGTAACATCAGGGCACCGAGACCGGCAGCTCCCGGGGTGGCCATGCTGGTGCCGCTCTTGGCGGTATATCCTGTGCCGGTGTTGAAATCTACCGACATCACATCGGTGCCGACGAAGGCGATGTTTGGCTTGATGCGGCCCTCTTCAGTCGGTCCTTGACTGCTGTAAATCGCAATCGAGGTATCCTTGTCGAGAGCGCCGACGGTGATGACATCCTCGGCGCTACCGGGGGTGCCGACCTGTGCTGTGATAGCGGAGTTTCCGGCGGCTATGAACAGGGCGATTCCCGAGCGCATCATCTCATTGGCCATGCGGTTTACGCTGTCCTCCTCTGAAGATGACCACTCGATTAATCCGAAACCACCCAAACTCATGCTGGCGGCGCGGATATTGAATTCGTAGCGATGGTCGACGGTCCATTGCATTCCGCCCATCACCGTGTCGAATGAACCACTGCCGCCGGAATCGAGGACCTTCACGCCCACCAATCGCGCCTGCGGAGCGACGCCGATAAAGTCGTAGTCGGGAGCACCGGTGCCGGCAGTGATGCCGGCACAATGGCTACCATGGCCTTGGTCGTCGTAGGGGAAAATCTCGGTGCCGTTGGTCTGTTCAGGGGCATTGATGGCATCATAAAAGGCGATGACCTTGGTATCGTTGGTGGAATTATCATCATCGAGGTCGTTCAAACCCTCGTGAGCGCCATCGATTCCAGTGTCGATTATCGCCACGGTCGTTCCCGAGCCGGTATAGCCGGTCTGTGACCAGACCTGGTCGACTCCATGCACACTAACCACCGAATCCATGGCGATGCCGAGCATCCCGTTCAACTCGACCATCACCACTCCCGGAAGTCTGGAAGTGGTGAGGATTTCGGTGGGGAGGACTGTGCCCGAGATGGCATCGATAAGCGGCAGTCGCCACCTCTCGACGAAATCGACCTCATCGAATAGCATCTGGGCATCAGCATCGATCGGGGTGTGGTCGAAATCAACGATGATGCCGATGCGGCCATCGTCGCCAATCCAACCGGGGGTTGCGAGGGCAACTTCGACCATATCGCCGATTCCATCGTGATTTCTGTCTACCGTTGTATCGACCCACCAACCCTGCTCACCGCCGGCATGAGTTTCGGTCTTTGCTGTGCTCGACGCGGCGCTGACGGTCACGAATGCAAGTATTATCGGGAGAATGAATGTCGCTGCCAATAACAGGCATATCATCGGATGATTTCGCATTTGAACCCTCTATGCGCCTACGGCGCACTATATCGACCAGCGCTTCTTTCATCAATATGACGCATCCATGAATACGGCATAGAAGCCATTTCAGTGTACATTATCGCTTCCAAACGGCGCGAAATCGCAAGGTGTCGGGCTCATCATCTTGGCGTCGGGATTCACTGAATTCCTGCAGTTCACAGCCTTGACCAATTGCCAGAATCCAGTCCTTGGCCAACGGCCATGGCGGGCCGATGACTTCTACCTCGGAGTTGCTCAGTCTGCCGATGCAGACGAGAAGACCCTGTTCGTTGAGCAGTTTGGTTAATACCTCCGCAGCATCTTGTCGCGGTGCCTGGGCCATCGCCTGCAAGATATGGATTTCAACTACAAGATCGAAGGAGGAAAACCATTCAACCGGTGGCTCAAGCAGGTTGGCAACCCGCCAATCCACCATCGAATCCGGATGAATCTTCTCAGCCCAATCGATTGCGGTTTGAGAGATGTCGAAGGCATTTACCTTCCACCCTGCTCGCTCGAGATAAACCGCATCGTCACCCAATCCACAACCGATGACCAAGGCCTTCGCACCATTGTGGGGAGGGGTTGGGAAGTGGCGGTCGAGCCAAGATGAGAATAGTGGATTGGCGCGTTGGTCAGCCCATGGGACTTGACTCCAATCTCCTTCGGCCTCGGTATATATCTGCTCAAACCAGCCCGAAGGGTCTTCGCTCATCGCCGCTTCAGCCGCCAGACCGATAACCCGTTGGCGCATCTCCTCCATGGCTCTCACATGTGGGAGATGACGGCATCGCCGAAAGCACTGCATGAGAGAAGTGTCGCATCGTCCATCTGGCGCTCGAAATCATAGGTGACGGTCTTGGCGCCAATCGCCCCTTCCATCCCCTTGACGATCAGGTCGCCCGCATCGCTCCAACCGATGTGGTGTAACATCATCTCGGCTGAGAGAATCAGTGAGCCGGGATTGACCTTGTCCTGTCCGGCATACTTCGGCGCGGTACCGTGGGTGGCCTCAAAAATCGCGATTCCGCTATCGAAGTTGATATTCGCTCCCGGGGCGATTCCGATTCCGCCGACCTGGGCGGCGAGAGCATCGGAGATGTAGTCGCCATTGAGATTCATCGTTGTCAAGACACCATATTCTCGTGGTCGGGTCAATATCTGCTGTAACATCGCGTCGGCGATGACATCCTTGATGATGATTTCATTGCCGGTGTTCGGGTTGGTCATCTTACACCAAGGACCACCATCGACCTCGACCGCGCCATATTCATCCTTGGCCAATTGGTAGCCCCAGTCGCGGAAACCTCCTTCGGTGAATTTCATGATGTTACCCTTGTGCACCAAGGTCACACTCGGTTTGTCGTTAGCGATTGCATAATCAAATGCGGCACGGACGATTCGAGTAGTCCCCTCAACACTGATTGGCTTGATGCCAATACCACTGGTATTGGGAAAGCGTATCTTGTCGACACCCATCTCGTTTTGCAGGAAAGCGATGACTTTGGCGACATCTTCCGAGCCCGCTTCCCACTCGATTCCAGCATAGACATCTTCGCTATTCTCGCGGAAGATTATCATGTCTACCGCCCCGGGGTCTTTGACCGGGCTGGGGGTGCCGACGTACCAGCGAACCGGGCGGATACAGGCGAAAAGGTCGAGTTGTTGCCGCAGAGCGACGTTGAGTGAGCGGATTCCACCACCCACGGGGGTGGTGAGCGGACCTTTGATGGAAACCAGTCCATCGCGCATGGCCGCAAGAGTTGCTTCTGGCAGCCATTCGCCGGTGGCGTTGAAAGCCTTCTCTCCGGCCAGTACTTCCGACCAGTGAATCTTCTTGCCATCACCATAGGCTTTGGCGACTGCGGCATTGACGACCTTCATCATCACCGGGGTTATGTCGGCGCCGATACCATCTCCTTCGATGTAATTGATGATCGGCTCATCGGGTACGTTCAACCCCTCATCTCCCCTCGTTATCGGGGTTCCTGCCGCACTTCCAGCCATGCTAATCGATGACTGCGAGCAACCCCCTCCTCATCAACGCGACGGTTACCTACCCCGCTCACCTCCCCACGGCCGCCGGTGAATCGTTTGCTTCCACCCCAAGAGGTCTTACTGATTTCCTCGTCTGCGGTTTCGCCAGTTGCTCTCCTCCACGCCTATCCATTGAGGTCGCGGGGGAACGGCTGAGTATTCCAAGGTCAAGCATAAGCGTAGAAACCACCTCGCTAAAGTATGGATGGTAAAGTAGAATGGACCGGCGCAACAACTCTCAGTGGAATCAACAGCGATGGTGGTCGCATCTCTCTCGATTGGGAGAAAGGCCCCAGCCCGATGCAGGTCGTTCTTCAGTGCGTAGGTGCATGTAGTTTAATCGACCTCATCGAGGGTGTAAAGGGTCGCGAGATTCGCTCGGCATATGTGGAAATGACCTCAGAGAGAGCCGAAGATTTTCCCAAGGTATTCACCAAAATTCATCTCAGTTATCATCTCGATACCGATGCGCCACTCAGGTTGTTAACCCGATTGGCGGAGAAATCGCATGAAAAATACTGCTCGGTCGGGAATATGATTCGCAGTACTGCTGATATCACTTGGAGTTTGCACATCTGAGAGTGCTGAAAATATTTTCAAACAGCCTACAG
>JAPOGE010000011.1:0-31314 GCA_028283345.1 Candidatus Poseidoniales archaeon | reverse complement strand
TAACGGCTTGAAATGTGATGACCGCTTACAGTGACTGGGGATGGACTCGTGCGTGAAGTTCAGTTGTTTTGGTCTCGGACATCGCTCGAGACCACTCCTATGGGAGAGTTATTGCAGTTCGTTGACCATGCGCAATTCCTTGGCTATTCTGAACGCGGTGACGACCACATCGAGATTCTTGCGAAAGTTGTGTTCAAGGATGGCTTCTCGCCTGATGACATCACTTTCACCGGAGATTTCATGGAAATCGTCGAGGTCTTGGCCGCACCGCAGTCCACATGGTCGAAGGAATGGGTTTTGCAAATACGTTTCCTTGCTGTCGCCAGTGACTTGGTGGAGGTACATACCAGAGCTCGCTCTGCCAGCATCACCCCCGAATCCACCCTCGATCAGGGTGGCTTGAATTATATTGTCCGAGGGCCACCGCAATCGGTCGGCATGGTCGTGGCAGCCCTGCGAATGTCACTGAAACCCGACCGTTTCTCTGCCTTATCGGTAGAACCCAATAGAATATTGGAAAATCGTCTGGTCTCGCCACAACAACTTCGGGTGGTTAAATCTGCATGGGAAGTCGGGTGGTATGAAAACCCCCGAAGTATGAAAATGGCAGATTTAGCGCGTGAAATCGGTTTGTCACGGAGCACTGTGTCCGAGCATTTGAATAGGGTTGAGACCGAAATGGTGAAACTGCTCTTGAATGCGGTCGGAGAACATGTCGATGATGATGCAATGCAAGAAACATATCCGTTGGATTTCATGTGGGCAAACATCCACCCTGATGACTACCTGATGGTCAGGAAAATAACCGATGATTCGATTAGAAATAAGGAACCTAATAGCATAGTATTCAGGGTGAGGAAGTTAAACAGTAAGGAGTACCGCATGGTCAGAACCACCAGCAATCCATTCTATGAGAATGGTGGCTATGTGAAGATGTATGGAACGGTAGAGGACCTTTCGGGGCATCAAGATGCTGCAGAGGTGATGAAGTTGTCAATGAAAATCGCCAATAATCAAAAGAATACAACTGAATTCCAAAACTACGGTGTGTGGAGTTGGGATGTTAATGAAGATATATTTGAATGGTCGGATTCTCTATACGAGGTCATCGGGGCTGTAGTAGGAGAATTTAATCCGGCCCAAGATGGTTTCTATGAAATTATTGAGCCTTCTTTTGTCGACCAAGTCCGGGCGAAAAGAAATGAAGCCTTGCGAACCCTGGAATCTTTTGAAGCTGAATTTGAGATTATCCGGCCCGATAATGGCGAGACTCGCATCATCCGTGCAATCGGCAGTGTAGCCACTGACAACCAAGGTAATGCTGTGCGACTGATGGGTCTGGCAAGTGATGTAACCGGATTGACGGAAGCCGAGAGAGTCTACCAAGATACCCTGATGGGCGACCAGAATAAACTCGCTGGAGAACAAGGTTCCTATGTGGTCGATGCCATTGAGCGGACCATGAAACTCTCACCGGAAGCGAAGAGAATATTGGGTAATTGATTACTCGACGCCCAGTAGTTTTGCCAGAGGCTTGAGCAATTCGTGTACCTCGCCAGCCAATACCGCAGAAGAACCACTCCACACCCCAAGTGCGAAAGCCTCACCACAACCCAGTGCTTCGCACCACTCATAGGCCTTCAACCACTCCTGCTTTGAAAGACCGCTTTGCAGCGCGGTCACACCTAAGGCGGCCGCGTCGTTGTCGAGCGCCTCTTCATGCCCGCTGACATCGGTATCGATGATATCGTGAACCATCTGTAGATGCGAATTGAAGTCGATACCCAATGCTTCACGCTTACGCACCAGTAGCGCGACCTCGGCAGGGTCGAGTTGATTGTCGACCCATACCGTCTCCAGCAACAAGCGGTATGCAGCACTGGTGTCGCCCTTCCCGGATGCTGGAGAGGTGGTTTTGGCGGAGTGGGCAGTGGCTGGTGACCCCGCGTCTCCTTCGGTGGACGAATCATCATCTTCATCGGAAAGCAGGGCCTCGAGGGCATCGCCGACAAATGAATCCGGCTCAGAATCGGTGGGGGATTGGCTTGCGTGGCGGGAGTCTTCTATCAGGTCGAAAGGGTCGACGTCATCGCTATCATCATCGGAGACCGTTTCGACAGGATCGAAAGTCAGGGTGCTGATTATTCCATCATCCTCGGCGACGGCATCGAGCAAATCGGCGCCTCTTTCGGCCGGTGGGGAAGAATCAACCCCCAAGGTCTCAAAGATATCATCTTCGTCATCGTCTTTTTCTGCTTCATCGCTGAACATCATCCCAATGCCTCTATGTCGGTGGTGCGCTGCAACACTCATCAATGCAACCCTTGGCTGAGTTGCGTATTCAGCGCTGACTAATGGTGGCGATGGACATAAACGAAATGGCGACTACGACCTAATCGGTGTAGATGATGCGGAATCGAGTGATAGCGACTCTGGTGCTGATATTGGCATTGTTCCTCACCCCTCCCTTGGCCGCCCTTCCGACCGGGATTGGGAATCAGGCCGACAACGGTTGTCTTTGCCACGGTGTTTCGGACCCCTCGACAAATGTCGAAATAAGTGGATTGCCGCAAGCATGGGAAGCCAATACCACCTATACCATGAATATCGGTGTGAGTAGCACCGACGAAACTCTTGCCAACGGTTCAAGGGGTGGCTTCAGGCTATTGATTTCCGGCGGAGAAGTAAACTATTCCCATGAATTTGTGCAAAATCTCGATGCTGGGCTTACCCATACCGAAACGGGTAGTGAAGGCCGGCAATGGCAGGTGAATTGGACTTCACCAGATGATGCGACAACAACGGTTCACTTCCAGTTGTATGGCAATGCCGTCAATGGTGACGGGTCGAGTAGTGGTGATGTCTGGTCGTCTTTCCAAATCAGCCTTCCGGGGGTGAATGCGACCAGCATTGAGGTTGCCTCGAGTGGACCTTCGACCGCAGAATTAGGTGGGCTGATCGTTGTCGTTGTAGCAATAGTAATTCTGTTCAAGATGATGTATTCAAACCCCGAGTCAGGTGATTCGCTGCGAGGTGACCACCAACCAACCAACCCTGAGCATGCCGAGTCGGATTCAGCCTTGATTGAGAACCTCGATTCCGATAACAACACCATGAACGCACCAAAGATTGATGAAATCAACTGACGTCTTCAACCGACGTCTTCAACCGACGTCTTCAACCGATGAGCTTCAACCGATGAGCTTCAATTGACGAACTCGATTGAGCGATTCCTCAGCGTGTTGAGTTGGCGATTTTCACTATTGCCATAAATCTGGGTACTCCGTACCCCGGTGAGCACCACCATGACACGAATCTCATCCTTGAGGTCATCCTCGACCGCAGCACCCCAGATTATCTTGGCATGCTCCGATATCTGGTCTTTGATGATCTGCGCACATTGCTCGGCTTCCCCCAGCGTCAGGGAGGGGCCTCCGACCACATTGATCAGGGCTCCACGAGCATCCGAGAAATCGATTTCCAGCAGTGGTGAATGTAATGCTTCAAGAGTGGCTTGAGCAGCCCGGTTTGCACCTTTGGCACTACCGATTCCAATCATCGAGACGCCGCCACCGGTCTTCACCACCGATTTCAGATCCTCGTAGTCGAGGTTGACCATCCCATCGCAGGTCAGTAGGTCGGTCACCCCACGAATAGTGCGGACGAGTAATTCATCACCGACTCGAAAAGCCGCCGCGAGAGGCAGGTCACGCACGCTTTCAATCTCCAGCAGGCGTTCATTCGGAATGACGATGATGGTGTCACAATGCTCGCGCAGGCGCTCAAGCCCCCACTCGGCATTCTGTCGCCGTAGGGTTCCCTCGGACTTGAACGGATAGGTCACCACTGCGATTGTAAGCGCACCCTGGCTCTTGGCCAGGCGCGCCACATGTGCTGCGGCGCCGGTACCCGAGCCACCACCCATTCCGGCAGTGATTATCGCCAATTGCGTATCATCGGTAATCTGCCGTAGTTTGTGTTCACTCTCCAAAGCCGCGGTATCACCCTTGGACGGGTCACCACCGGCGCCTCGGCCGCGTGCGGTGCGGCCGATGAGAATCTTCTTCTCGACATTGGTGAGAAGAAGTGCCTGAGCATCGGTATTGATGGCGTATCCGGTCACGTATGAATTGTTGAACAGGTTTTCATTCTGCAGGCGGCCGATGGCATTACACCCGGCTCCGCCCATCCCGTATACTCGAATCCGAGGTTTGAGGGTTTCGAGCAGGGTGCGTAATTCCTCATCATCGGCCGATAGTTTATCCTCGATGTCAGGTGTTTCAGGGGTCGTGACCTCGTCATCTTGTAGGCTGAGCACACGTTCAATCAAATGGCGCATGGGTACCAGCCGCGTTGTAGCCATTTTGAACGTGTTGCTGGTCGACCCCCTTTAGGGGTCGATTTAGCGACGGTCCAAAAAGCGCCGATATACCCACCTATGCTCCCCTCCCGTAATCCCGCCGGACCGGGGTATTCCAGCGTTAATTGCACAATGTCAGGGTTGGATGACCTCGCGGTTAAGGGTGCGGGCAGGATGGTTCAGAATCAATCGCGCAATCCGTCTTCGATGACTTCCATCACGCACTCACCTTCGGGCAGGTTGGGGGAGTCTACCAAACGGACGATTCTCCTGCCTCCCTTGGCCTTGCGCAGGTAGAGCCTGAAGGTGCTGGCGTGCGCCAAGATGTGGCCACCGACCGGTTTGGTCGGGTCGCCCCACATTGCATCGGGCTTCGAGTGTACCTGATTAGTGACCAGTATCAGGGCGTTGTTGATGTCGGCGATCTGCTTCAAATCCTTCAGGTGGCGATTCAATTTCTGCTGGCGGTCAGCCAGCATCCCACGGCCGATATATTCGGCGCGGAAGTGGCCGGTCAGCGAGTCGACGACAATCAGTTTGACATTCATGCCCTTGCTCATCCGCTTGATTTCGTCGATGAGCAGCATTTGATGGTCTGAGTTGTAAGCCCGGGCGACGTGAATCCGTTCCAAGACCTCGTCGGGGTCTAGGTCGAGGCCGCGCGACATCTGCATGATGCGCTCGGGGCGGAAGGTATCCTCGGTATCGATGTAGAACACATCGCCATCAAATCCGCCTTGGTCGACCGGAAGGGTGCAATTGACCGCTAATTGGTGGGCTATCTGGGTCTTTCCGGAACCAAATGCCCCGTAGACCTCAATCAGTGCCTGAGTCTCGAATCCGCCGCCTAGTAATGCGTCCAAGGATTCCACCTGGCTCTGCAATTTCATCACCTTACGGCGGCGCTCAAGCAGTTGACCACCGCTGAGGAAGCCACCGATATTGGCCATCTTCTTGGCTGATTGGATTATCTTGCTGGCGACAGCTTCACCGAGTTCGGCGGCATCGGCCAATGCGCTTGCGGTCATCACTGCAATTGCCAGCAGTTCATCGAAACCGGCTTCTCGCAATTTCTCTGCGGTCGCTGGACCTACACCGGGAAGGTCTTCGATGGTCGGTTCGTCCAGTTGCTCTTCGGTCACGATGCGTGCCTCCTGTTCTTGTTCAACAAGGTCTAGCCCATCATCATTCTCATCAACGGTGGCCGTGGTTTTTGCCTTTTCTACAGGTGTTATTTCCTTGGTTTTACTCGGTTTTCTGGTTTTACTTGCCATGTTTATTTCTCCTGGCTTCAACGGCTGTTTCCGTCTTCTGCCAAAATCAATGATTGCGCTTACCTATATTAATGGATGAAGCACGGTTGGGCGGAAAATGGAAGTGGACAATCAGTTTTCCTAGCAATTTTTCCACGCAATGCGCGGCTTTTTCACTTTCACTTCAGATTCACTCTTCGGGGTTGCTGCCACCATCTGGGTCGAGATTTGCTGGACTTTCGTCCTCGGCATACCTGACCCAGAGATTGTTTTCGATATCGATATCGTCACCATCTGCGGAGACCTTGAGCGTCCAGGTGCCGTTCTCGGGCAAATCCCAGTCGGTTGTCCACTTGCTATCCTGACCGTCACCAACCTGCTCCTCGCGCTTGGCGACCTCCTCGCCGGTGGAATTCTCCAATGACCAGGTGACTGTTGTAGTGTCCCCGAAGAAAAACGTTTGAGGATTACTCACATTGGAAGTGAGCTCAATCTTCGTCGGCAGTGCCTCCCCCTTGGTGCTGTCGGGGGTGGCGTCCACGGTGGTGTCATCACAACTGTTGCAATTGTTGTCGCTCAATTTGACGTGCATGTCGACCCTGATGGTCAGGTCGAAGGTGCGGATGTTTCCCCCTGCATCCTCAGCCCCCAATTCGGTTGTGAAAAGTCCGTGCGTCATGTAGGTGTAGGTGATGACCGATTCCTGAGCGGCATCGGCCTCCTGTGGGTCTGAGCCATCGTCGGGGTTGAACCAGAATTTGACCATCGAGCCATCATCGGAGAAGGTCTTGGCAAAATCGAAACTGAAATCGGCGCCGGTGGTGGTCGGCGGGCCGCTGCCGCTCTCGGTCATCACATGACCGGCGGTGGTCTCGTAATACACGGTCAGGGTGATGGGGCTGTCAGCATAGGGGTCGACCTCACCGCCTTCTTCATCACCGAAACATCCGGAAAATGCCGCTGAAGTCAGAATCAGTAGCACCAAGGGGGTGAGAACAACCCGGCTGGTCCGGGGTAGGATTGGCAATCTGCGCATGCTCATCGGGTGGGTTGAGACATTCGTCCCTCAATAATGCATCCCCCTCAGCATTCATGCGAAAGCCGAGCCTGAAGGCGAATCTCAGTGTCCTTCGCTTCAAGTAATATGACTACGCCGGCAACCTCAGCGAGGTGGGGTAGTCTGGATATCCTGTCGGGCTCATAACCCGGAGATCGATGGTTCAAATCCATCCCTCGCTACCACTTTCCCCTTTCCTCTTTCCTTAGAATGAGAATTGTATAGTTGGTGAAGCGCTGGTTAACCTTTGCTCACATGCGGGGTTGTCTGGTCGTTATGCTGGCCGTTGGTTGGTGAGGTGCTGAAGGTGTCTGGTGGGGGTTGGTCAGTCTGGTTGTAGTCAGCCTAGGTCATCGACTTTGGTCAGTTGCGGGAATACGAATGATAATCTGTAGTGGGATTGAGTTTGTCGACCGCGGCCTGGAGTTGGGCATTGGCCGCCTGCTCCCCCGACTCGATCGCTGACATCTGTGACCGCAGTTCGATGGTGATCTGCCGCAGTTCGCCGGCCGCTTTTTCGGCTAGGCCCAGGGTCGGGTCGAGCCAATGATCGAGGTTGTCGAGCAACCATGTGAGGTCGGTCGGCGGCTGACCTTGTGGAGATAATGAGAATACCCCGGAATTGCGAATCACCGGACCGACCTGGCGCAGTCGCACCGCGAGGGATAGGGCCGGTTTGGCGGCACCGCGCAGATGTTTTTTCGCCAGCGCGTGCGCCTGCACACAGGCGATGGCCGATGCGAGGTGCCCCGAAACGGTCTTCTCGGCTTTCTTGGCGAATTTCACCGCCTTCGAGAGTTTGCCGCACTGAGCGGCGATGCGGCTGGCGATGACGTAGTCTTCAGCCGCTTGCAAATCGAGCGCCGCGACGGCCTCCGGTTGTAGGGCTGAAAGCATCGAGCGGAGTGTCCGCCGCTCCTTCTCCAGCGTAATCGCCGCGGCGAGGGCTTGAGCAAATTTACCGCGTTGCTCAAGTACCTCAGCGGCGATTCTCGCGGCCTCGACCAGCCAATTCTGCACTTCGAGTTCACGTTTCTTCTCGGCCTGCAACTTTGCCACCAGTTCGACCGCCATAACCTCGGAGATTTCCAACCTGCCGTCTTCGACATAGCGCTTTATCTGCGGCAGCACCTGCCCGGGGTCGTCCATTCCAAACATCGAACCGAACCGGCCGAGGTACTTCTCCCCCATCAGCAATCCCCCTGTGTGGCCAGACCAACAAGGGGTTGACCGATGACCATATGAGGTAGGGGTTGATGGCTGGGGCGAGTCAAATGAGTGGATTCCGTATCGCCATCACCGGGACCCCGGCTACGGGTAAGTCGTCGGTGGTGGAAATCATCGCCAAATCCAACTCGACCACGGTGCGTGAACTGGCGGCTGAACACGGATGTTTGGGTAGGGCTGAAAAAGCCGGTGAAGCGGTCGAGGTCGATGTCGAGAAATTGCATCGAATCCTGACCGCGGAATGGGCTGAAGAATCGCCCTCCCGGGGTGGCGAAAAATCGCCATCCGAGGGTGGGGGAAAAACCCCTGTGGGTCACGGAAAACCGGCTGAGAACATCTACATCGACGGGCATCTTTCACATCACCTCCCAGTCGATGCAATCATCGTCCTGCGCTGTCGTCCTGAGGTGCTCTCAGAGCGTATGCGCGGGCGCGGCTGGCCACGCGCTAAAATCACCGATAATGCCGAGTGGGAAATGCTCGGTGGGCCGTGGTTGGAATTAGACGAAAACTCTCCACCGATTCTCGAGATTGATACTACTATCGCATCAGCGGCGGCGGTGGCATCCCAAGCCTTGGAATGGGTCGGGGCCGATTTTGTTCCGAGATTCCCGGCCGAACGGGCCGATTGGATTCGTTGACGGCGGGATTTCCCGGGTCGTGAAAATCGCTCATCAGCAAATCAACCGCCGCAATTGTTTACCACCCCAGCCGTACCCAGCGGGCTACATGGCACTTGAGAAATTGCGGGCGGTGTGGGAGCGTAAGGTCTTCGGTTTTGCTGGAAAGATGACTTGGTTATCACCGATGTTGGTCACCTTGGTGACCTTGCCGGTGGGAATTTTCGCCGCGTGGTTGATGGCTTCAGCCGGCTCCGATAATACTGGTGGCTGGATTCTGTTGGCAGCCGCGGCGACGGTCGGTATCTGTCAACTTCTCGACGGTTTTGATGGCACTCTGGCGAGGGCGACCAACCGTGTCACAAGATTCGGTGATTTGCTCGACCATACCATCGATCGGATTCTGGATATCATCTGGCTCGTTGCGATTGGGATGAACGCGGCGTGGGTCGGTGATGAATCACTGGGGTGGCTGGCCGCGGTGTTGACCTTATTCGGTTCATATATGGGGACTCAGGCGCAAGCTGTCACCGGTAGTCGTGACTATAGTGGCTTCAGCCGCGCCGACCGGATGGCGTTGATGATTCTCGCTCTGGTGGCCAGTGGTACGATGGCACTGACTGGAAATGAGATGTCGGGGACCTTGTTTGCTCCGTGGTCTGGAGTGCCGCTCAATCCCTTGAGCATATTATTGATAATCTGTGCCGTCGGTGGTTTGTACACATTTATTCGCCGATTCATGCAAGCGAAGGGGCAATTGGCCATCATGGACGAACAAAAGCCCTTATCTGTAAGCGAGGGTGATACCACAGTCGATGCGGATGCTTGATGAGGTGGTTAACGGGGCATTTTCGGTCGGTTCACCAAGGGTCGCTCAACGTTGCTACAAGCAACGTCGCAGGCGTCATGCTCATAACCGAAATAACCGAACCCGAAGCCGAGGGGGTATGATGGCTGCAATTCGACCATCTTTCAAATCAACTGGAATGGTATTGCTATTCTTGATTTCACTACTGGTCTGGAGCCCACCGGCCATTGCCGAAGACATCGGCGACCCGACCCTGTTGCAGGCCCAGGACATTAACGCGACATTCGACCCGTACAGTGAATCAACAACAGTTACCTGGCGAAATATCAACGACTCGAGTGATTCATTGTTACTAGAGGAATTGTGGGATGTCACCTATCATGTCTATCGTCACGACCAAACGATTGATACCGCGGCATTGGCCGGGTTGACGCCATTTGCCAGCGTCGATGCATGCGACGAATTCGGCGCCGGTGCAAATGCCCCAAATTGCCTAGGTACCGAGGGGCGGCACCCGGGTCATAGTGTGACCTACCAGATTTCTCCGGGGGTAAATGGCTCGTTTCACTACGCTATCGTTACCGAGCACGGCGATGGAACCCTGATGGAGAACCTGGATGTCAACGCCTCATCGTTGTACACCCCGGTCGAAGAGGTGACGACACCAGTACGTTCGCCATATCTCCTGCAAGCATCGTTCATCCCAGCCGAGTCCGTGACACGACTGACCTGGGTCAATTACAACATGCTCAATCCGGTGTTGCCGATCGAAGGCGACGATGCTTATCAGATTCATCTGTGGCGCAGCACCAATCTGATAACCCGCAGCAACGGGATGACAATGCTTTCAACCGAGTCGCCTATCGCGGTATTGGTCGCAGGGGTGTCGAGTTATGATGTGCCGATTCCAGTCTCGACGACGAGAACCTCGTACTATGCGATAACCTACCTTTTGCCCAATTGGACCTCTGATGGTAATGATTACGAGGATGTCAGATTCCTTTCCGGAAATACCCTTGAGGACTATGTGTTTGAAGATACCATCCCGCCGCCGCCGCCCAATAATGTCATTGCCACCTTTATAGCAGACGAATATAATGGCAGCGGGTATACGACGATTTCTTGGTCACAGTTGCTCCAGGAGAGCGGTGAGTCCTACCTGATCTGGATGGCTGGGGTGCCATTTGATAATACCAATCGAACTGATATTGAATTGATTGCCACGGTTCAGGAAGGTTTCAGTTCATACCTCTATATTGTCGAGCGCGGACAGATTGGGTATTCCTATTATTGTGTTGAAGTGGTCGACAAACACGGAATCCACTCGCTGACGATAAGTTGTGCTAACCAAATCTACGAAGATACCTTCACTCCTTGGATCGCCGAGCCGACCAATGTCGCCGCAGAATACCTCGGCGGTGCGAAAACCCGGGTGACATGGACCGATCAAATCGGTGCAGAGGGCGAGATATACCACATATGGTGGTCAAATTTCCCGGTTCCCGGCAGCCAATTCAATGAGAATTTATCATTATTTTGGGTTACTTCAGTTCCCGATGGATTCGGTGAGGCAATCGTCGATGTACCCTTGGGGGTAACCCGCCTCTCATCGTATTATTTCGTCACCAGCGAGGCACGTTACGGCCACTTGAATGGCACCTACCAATATCGCGGCCTGAATCAAAATATGGCCGACTCAATCATCGAAGATACCCTCAAACCCGATGATTCTCGAGTCACAGAGGTGACGATGATCGGAACCACCAACCAAGTCATCATCAGATGGGTCAACGATGCCGGAGAGGACGACGAATCCTACCATATCTACCGCCATGCCGGGGACCCATTTGCCGCTGGTGATGGGGTTACTTCTGATATCTTGGTCGATGCCGGATGGGAGTTGATCCAGAGTGATATTCCGACATCCAATGCGACCTCCTCGGTGATGGCGACCACTGTGCCGATCGGCGAGAACATCAGTCAGGATGCCTGGTATGCCGTGGTGGTCGAGGATGTATGGGAAAATGTCAATCCGACCATCATCGCGGGCCTGGGAGGAAATGCCCTACAGGTTACCGAGGATACCATTCCACCGGTAATCGTTTTGACAATTGATGACCAGGAATCTGCTACTCTGCTCAATGGTGAGCATCGCTTGATAATCACCACTGATGAGGAACTGGCTGGCGACCCGATTCTCAACATCTCTTCGACAAATGGCATGTATTACACCATTGGTGATGTTCCAGCCAACATGTTGTCAGATAATCTTGCCGACCCGTCCATCGGGCCTACGTACTACTATGATTTCTCGGTAGCCGGTACCGATGGACATGGTAAGTTGAGTGTAAGAATCCTCATCTCCGATGCAAAATATAATTCGATTGAATATAACGAATCGAGGTGGGAAATCGATTCGGTCGCCCCCTCAATCAGTATCTATACTCCCGGTCAATCGACCGAGAGCAAGTATATGTACGGAAGTAAAATCAATGTTCATGGTAGTGCGACAGACGACGTTGGGATCGATAGTCTGCAGATAAAATTCACCTATAATTATCGTCAAGCAAATCAAGCGACCAGCCCGTGGATGAATTTTGCTGATTCTCAGTTGACGTGGTATGATAATTCGGTAGCTTTCACCTACTCTATCAGTTCTGCCGATTTCCAGCCTGGAGAGCATCGGGTCGAAATCAAGGTCATCGACTACGGTGGCAATGAAAGACAGGCGGGGGTGACCTTCCTCGTCGATTCCTGCCATCACACCGTTAACGGCACCACGGTATGTGCATATGAGTTGGCCCTCAAGCCAGAGCCGGAACCGATAATCGAAGAGGTGTCTTTTAGCGATCCACCCTATATCTTTGTCTTTGGATTGGCGGGTTTGAATGTGTTATCCTTTATTCTTGTTCTGTTGGTGATGGCCATCGCCATGAGTCGCGGCCGAAGTCGTGATGATGACGATGATGATGATGATGATTGGATGAAGGAATTCATCGGTACATCGGCCGAGCCCGACATGGACGAAATTGCCGGTGCCGGTGTCACTCCCGAGGCCGAATCAAAGAGTATTCCTGAAGTCGATGAAGATGATGACGACCCATTCGCTATCAATGTCCTACAGCGTAAATCTCGCCGAGGAAAAAAGAAGGATAAGGACCCCGAAAGCGGTCGCAGAGTGGTAAAGAGAAAGAAGTGAAACTGGGCGGTGGTCGGATGGGTGAGGCTTCCGCAACGGTTGATGTCAAATTGCCGGATTCGCAAATGCACGGGTTGGGGTATTTTCTCGACCCGCGCAACAATCTGCTCAGTATTCTTCTGCTGACGGTTCCGCTGGCGTTCTATTTCAGTTTCACTCACAATAACGGAATGGCTTTCATTTTCTCGATGGTGGCGATAATGCCGCTGGCATGGTTCATGGGTAAGGCGACCGAAGAGATTGCGACAAGAACCTCGGAATCGGTAGGTGGTCTGCTCAATGCGACCTTCGGAAATGCCGCGGAAGTGATAATCGCGGTGATGGCGTTATACGCGGCCTACAAGGCCGGGATTGGCAGTGATACTGCAGAAACGATGATGCAGGTTGTGCGAGCATCACTGATTGGCTCGATTCTGGGGAATCTCCTGCTGGTCATGGGTCTGGCATTCCTATATGGTGGAATCAAGCACTCGACCCAGACCTTCAATGAAGATGCCTCACAGACCAATGGTTCACTGCTGCTTTTGGCGATGGTTGGTCTGGTCATACCAGCCGCGTTCGGGATGACCGCAGATAGCGCTCACATCGGAGGTCTGGTCGAACTATCGCGCTGGACCGCCTTCATCCTTCTCGGGGTATATGGCCTGCATCTTCTGTTCCAACTGAAGACCCATACCGAGTTATATGCAACCGACGGCCATCATGATGAAGAACCCGAGATGTCGCTGAAGAACGCGGTGACACTACTGGTTGTTGCGACCATATTTGTCGCTTTGATGGCGGAGATTCTAGTACATACAATCGAGGCTGCAGCCTCGCAATTCGGCCTGCCACCGCTATTCATAGGGATGATACTCCTGCCGATGTTCGGCAATGCCGCAGAGCATTTCACCGCGGTGACGGTCGCCGGTAAGAACAAGATGGACCTGTCGGTAGGAATCGCCATCGGCAGTAGTATCCAGATCGCTCTATTGGTCGCCCCGGCGATGATTCTGGTGGCCTGGGGTTTTGGCCTGCCGCTGACACTTGAATTCGGAATTTTCGAGACCGCGGCGACATTCATGGCGATATTGGTGGCGAATTTCATCGTTCAGGATGGTAAGAGCAATTGGCTCGAGGGTGCGATGCTGGTCGCGACCTACGCGATAATCGCCATCGCCTTCCTCTACTTCTGAGATTACTCGAGGTCTTGGTAATATGAGTCGACCATCTGGTCGAGTTGCTCGATGACCTTGGCCTCGTCCAGGGTCATGGTCTTGCCATCACGCCGCACCGCCTTGCCTTCAACCCACATGTCGAGACAATCAGCACCGCTGAAAATCAGGTTGGCGAGATGGCGATTGGCCGAGCGGCCGAGCGGCCTCATCCGGATGTCATCGAGATTCCATGCGACCCAATCCCGGCTACCTCTGGTAGCCAGGGCAAAGGCCTCGCGGGCCGGTAGTAGGGTGGCATCCCAGTGGTCATGTCGCTGAATCAGCGAGGCGAACTTAGCCTCGATACGCATATCCAGGCCCGATCCTGACGAGGCCGGGCCATCGGTGCCCAGGCGCACCTCGACTCCGGCATTACGATGAGCTGGCAACGACATCGTTCCACCACAGGCCAGTTTCATGTTCGAGGTCGGGCAATGCACCGCTACAACCCCGCGTTCCGCCATCATCACCATCTCCGATTTCTTCACCCAACTAGAATGTGCACAGATGGTATTCGGACGCATGAAGTCGAGACTGTCGAGATACTCGGCCGGGTACATCCCGGTCGCATCATAGCAATCTGCAACCTCTTTACGGGTCTCAGCGACATGGATATGGCAGACCGCATCATGCTTTATTGCCAAGTCGCGAGCACGGATGAGAGTCTCTTCGGTGCACAGGTAGACCGAGTGGGTGGAAATAGCGTAATCGATGCGTGGGTGTTGGCCATTTGTCGATAAGAGTACATCGAGTTCGGACAGCGCACTTTCGGCATCTGGATGACTGGGTAGGGCGGAATCGGAGACCGGGCCGCCGCACAGGGCGCGAATCCCGACATCATCGATCACTTCGGCAACAGTCGCGGGGAAGAAGTACATATCTGCGGCAAATGAAGTCCCGGTACGTATCATCTCTGCGGCGGCGGCATAGGTGCCAACCCGGGAGTGTTGGGGGGTGATTTTGGCTTCGGTGGGCCAAATCACCTCCTCCAGCCAATCCTGCAAGATAAAACCGTCGGAAAAATCTCGTGCATTCAGGCTCATAGCCATGTGAGTGTGCCAGTTTTGAAAGGTCCGGGTCAGCAGTCGAGAACTGCCATCGATGGTCGTTTGCACATCCTCGTCACCGTTTGATTCACTCCAGGTTCCATCGTCATGAAGCAGGAAATCACCGAGATGGCGTGCTCCGGAATCATCGATTAGCACCGTGTCCGAGTAGCGCACCGCGTGGTCGTCCATGCCCTGCGATACGCACTTTATTCTTCACTACTTCTTTGCCGCCACTCTCGTTCGAATTTCTGCCACATTTCAGCTTCGACCTGCTGGCGTATCTGCACCTCGATAAGCGGTGCTAGTTTTGCTTCGACCTGCTGGCGTATCTGCTCCTCGAGCACTGGGGCCAACTCTTCTCTAGCCTGTTGTAAAGCCTGTTCGCGAATCACATCTACATCAGTATTCTCGTTATCCATCTTGAAACGGGAGACTTCTGCTTGGACCATACGGGTAATCTGGGCGGTCAGTCTTTCGACCACTTCCAATTCCCAATCATTGGACTGATTCGGCATTCTCATTCTTCCCACCTCATTGCGCAGGTTTTGCACAATCCTCGCCTTTACCGGGCTTTCGTTGCTATGGGCATGAGCGCCGGAGACGAATCCCACCAGGGCATCCAGCCATTCATCGTGGCCGATTTCGGCACCGCACCCCGGACATGAAATCTCACTTTCTTGGGGGAGCATGGTCTTCTCAAGGAATAGTAGTACCAACTTTTCAAAATGGGTGAAATCAATCTCGCCGGCCTCGTTATGCTCAACAGCCACATACATGTGCTCGATCTGCTCATTGGAGAAATCCAACCCGAGTCCATCGATTGCGGCGGCGAATTCATTGATGTCGATAGCCCCTGACGAGTCGGTATCGAACTCATCGAAGAGTTCTTTGGTGCGGGTGCCGAAATCTTCTGGGTTAAGGCCGAGGCCGCCTATCTTTGCGACAATTTCATCACCCGCTCGTTGCCAAAACTGGTTCTTCCGACGCCTTTTCGGCATCGGTGCTGCATCGATGTCAAAGCTGATGGTGGTGCCGAAACCACCTTTTTCCATCGACCCCAGAATACGCTTCTCGTCCATTTGCCCTCGGCACCTAGTGCAATTGGTAACGGATAAAATTACCGCCGACATGACCTGAAAACAGACATAATTTCAATATTTTCATAGTCTTCAATGCGTTTTTCCCTTCAGTTGGGCGCGGTTGGGGAAAATTATTGATTGATTCATTTGCGGAAAACGTTGGAATAATTACCCGGATAGATGTTGAGGCTACCGTCACCGGGCAGATGCCAGATGGTATCACATATGGCGTCGAGGAACCAGCGGTCATGGCTGACGATGATGATACTACCCTCGTATTCCTTGAAGGCCTCTTCAACCGCCTCCATGGCATCGGTATCCAAGTGGTTTGTAGGCTCGTCCAACAATAGCAGATTGTTGTCTTCGAGCAGTAGTTTTAGCAATGCCAGACGGGCGCACTCGCCTCCGGAAAGAGATTTCAATTTGGTCTCGACCTGAGCACGATTCAATTGGAATTTTCCTAACATCGCTCGGATATCACCGTATTCCATGCGCGGTTTCAGGCGTTGCACCTGCTCGATCGGGGTGAGATTGAAATCAAGGGTGCGATGGTCTTGGTGGAAATAGCCGATTTCAGTACCGGGCTGGACTTCAACCATTCCGCTATCGAGTTCCACATCGCCGATGAGGGTGCGTAATAATGTCGTCTTACCAACCCCATTACCGCCGACGATACCAATCTTCTGACCGCGGCTGACAGCGGCGAAAACCCCCTTCATCAATGGATTCTCAAGGCCCTCGAAGGTGAGGCAGGCATCGCGTAACTCAAGCACATCGAGAGAGGATTTGTCGGTCGATGAAAGCGAGAATGTTAGACCTTTTCGCCGCTTCGGGCGCAAGGATTTCATCCACTTCAGTTGTCGCTGTTGCCGCATCAACATGAAGTGCTTCTGCGAAATTGACTTATCGTATTTATTTGCCCGTTTCATCGATTGCAGGGCTCCTGTGATTCGCTTGACCTCTTTTTCTGCTTTGGTGATTCGGTCTTCCAAGGTCTGCAGAAACAACTTTTTCTGCTGTAAATAAGCACTGTAATTACCCTTGTAATCCTTGACGTGACCATTTTGCACCTCAAGGATATGGTTGCAGGTGCGGTCGAGGAAATAGCGGTCGTGACTGACCATCACCAGCGAGCCCTCGTAGTCGGCGAGGAAACCCTCCAGCCAATCCAGGGTCTGAAGGTCGAGGTGGTTGGTCGGCTCGTCGAGGAAGAGGACCTCGATCTGGGCAAGTCCCACCAGTTGTCGGGCCAGTGCCACCTTGGCTCTCTCACCTCCCGAAAGGACACTCAAAGGGGTATCAATGGGGTGCTGGCTCAGTCCGAGCGCATCGAGAATCCCGGAGGCGCGGGTGGCTACATTGGCGCCGCCACTCTTGGCACTCAGCGCCTGCAAATCCTGATAACGATCCATTTTATCCTGCCAGTCATCTTCGTAGAAGGAAGGGTCGGCCATCGCCGCCTCCAGTTCGGCAATCTCGTCATCCAATTCCTCAAACTGTCGCCCCTTGCGCCCGAGTTCCATTTCAAGGGTCGCATCATCGTCGATATCGCGAATCTGCGTCAGATAGGCAATGCGAAGTCCCGGGGTGAAGACGACGTCGCCCATGTCGGGATTGCGTTCACTGATGGTGTTGAGCAGGGTGGTCTTGCCTGAGCCATTATGGCCGATGATTCCGATCCTATCACCTTCGTCGATGCGGATGCTGACGCCTTCCAATACATTGACTGGGCCGAAGGAGCGATAGATGTCCTCAACCCGAATCAACTCGCGCACCATGGCCAGCCCTCAACCGTTTACTACATGACCCATACGGTCGTAATAGCCACCGATTTGCTTATGCCAAAACTGCGGTTCGGGCTGTTCCAGCCACAGTAGCTTAGTTGGTGGAGCGCGTGATTCGTAATCACGAGGCCGGGTGTTCGAGTCTCCCCTGTGGCTCCAAGAAACGTCGAAGGCATCACTCTACCCTGCCGCCCTTTGGCGGCGAATATATCGCATCGTTTTATTCGCAGTATTCTTCGGCGTTTCTTGGAGCCACGGAAACACCAGATTTTCGTTGTGACAACACTTATCTGCTCCTTTTGGGGGCGAATGAATTCGTATCGTTAGTATCGCAGGAATCTCGGCAAAAAAAACGAAATTTCCGAAAATCGGGATTGGTCATTAGCATGAACTCGTAACGCTGATGCTGGAATAATGATGAAATCCAAAATGGATTTGGTGCTGGATTCGGAACTTTACTGGCTAAATGCTGTTATTAGTGTTCAGAGTTTGTTCTTGGCTTTGAGCCAGTCTGCGCCATAGTAACTCCATTGTTCCATCGTCCAGCCCTTCGGTAGACCCTCTGCTGGCACTTGTGGGCCGGTTGTGGCGGTGGGGGTCTCTGGGGTGGTTCGGGGTGGGGGGGGGGTGGTTACGGGAGCGGTGGGGGTGGTTACGGGAGCGGTGGGGGTGGTTGCGGGGGTGACCGTGGTTTCGGGTGATGTGGTTGTGGTTGGTGTCGATTCGGCGCTGGGTGCTGGTTTGAGCAGGGAATCGAGGGCGTTTGAGGTCGACATCAGTTTCACTTCAGGGGCTGGGGTAGCGCCCGGCGCTGGTGCGGCTACTGGTGCGGCGGCGAGGGATGGTGCTGGGGTGGGTGCTTCGGCTCCCGGAGCTGGCATCTGTGTGGCTGGCATTGCGGTTGGTGATTGGGCAAATTGTCCCGCGGCGGGAGTGGTGGCAGGCATTACCGTGGGGGCTTGGGTCGGCATTGCTGGCATTGTTGGCATGGGTGGCATGGGTGGCATTGCTGGCATTCCCGTTGCGATGAGGCCCGGTGGTGCTGCTGGAAGGATACCGGGTGGCGGTGCTTGGTTGAATTTGCTTCCCGTATCATCCTTGCGACGAATCACCAAGGTCAGTCCGATAGCCAGGATGATCAGTAGGATTGGAATGGCGATGTACCAAAGCATAGTCGATTCTTCTTCCTGTTGCCAACGCATCGCATCTTTGGGGTAGAAATCACCGCCGTCGGAGTAACCATCCTCATCGGAATCGATACAGCCCGACAGGTCGATGGTGGAATTACCGGCTTCGAGTGGGCAGTCGTCTGAGATATCGGTGCCGTTCTGGTCAGCCCAGCCATCGCCGTCGCCATCCGACCACGCATCTGGATTGCGGGTGAATGCATCACCATCATTTGACCAGCCATCGCCATCGGTATCGGGACATCCCAGTCGGTCGAGGGTGGAGTTTCCGGGCAGGGTGGGGCAGTCATCGGCAGAGTTTCCTGATGCCTCATCGCCGTAGCCGTCGCCATCGTTATCGGCCCATTGGGTCGAATCCTCGGGGAAGGCGTCTCCTTCGTCGGACCAGCCGTCGGAATCGGAATCCAGACAACCGTAACGGTCGAGGGTGGAATTACCGGCCACGGTCGGGCAGGCATCAGGCCTGTTCGCCTCGGCGATTCTCATGCCGATACCGAGGGGGACTCTTTCAGCATCCCAACTGGAATCGGCCCAGTTGTCGCCAAAAGTATCATCGTCGGAATCATTCCATTGGGTGTAGTCGTTGGGAAAGGCATCACCGGAGTCCGAGCGGGTATCGCCGTCATCATCGGGGCAACCCAGTCGGTCAGCGGTCGAGGTTCCATGCTTGGTCGGGCAGTCGTCGCCCTCAACCCCGGAGGTGTTGTCGCCAAAACCATCGCCGTCACTATCAACCCATTGCGTTGGCTCAAGTGGCCAGACATCCTCAACATCGGCCCAGCCATCACCGTCTGAATCGGTACAACCCAACTGGGTTCCTTGGCTTGCGGTTCCCGCGTAGGTAGGGCATAAGTCAACGCTATCAGTATAGGCATCATCATCGTCATTATCATCTTCGGTCGCATCAAGACAGCCGTCGCGGTCGACATCGTTGATGATTGAGGAGATCCATCCGGTCGCGCCCCTGGCGCACCGGTCGAATCCAGGCCATGCGATCGAGCAGTTGCCATCTGAGGCCGAGGCATCGCACAGGCTGTCATTGTCGTCATCGAGGTCTTCACCCTCGTCTTGGCAGCCATCACCGTCGTGGTCAGTGCTGGCATCGCTGAGCCAGCCGAGCATGCCTTTTGCACAGTCGTCGTCATCGTCGTCAACTCCGTCATTATCGTCATCATCATCCTCGGAACCATCGCGGCAACCGTCACCGTCATAGTCGGTACTGATGCTCGAAGTCCATCCGGTCTCGCCGAATTGGCAATCCTCAAGTGAATCCACCACAGTGTCGTTATCGTCATCGGGGTCGCACAGGTCGCCCTGCCCGTCGTCATCGAAATCATCCTGACCCGAATTGGCAACGGTCAAGCAATTATCATCCTCATCGGCGACCCCATCGCCGTCGGCATCATCGAAGGGGTCGATTCTGACCACCCGGTTGAGCACCCCATCAATGTACCAGAGGTGACCCTCTGGTCCGATCTCAAGTCCCATTATCGAATTGGCATTGGTGCTGATGCTGTCGAGTAGATTTCCCGCCAAGTCGTAGGCGTATATCTTGCCGTCATAGTTGTCGGAGACAAATAATGTGTTGTTGTAGAGGGCGATTCCACTCGGTCGGGTCGGCTCGGTGGCGAAGTCGCCGAAGTCGACCCCCCATGCGTTGGAGTATTCCGCCAGTTCACCGTCCATCTGTCCAGCGGTGGTCGGAGTGAAACCGTCGGCTGAATCGGTGTCTACCCACAGAACCTTCCCGGCGCCGGTATTGGCGATGTAGAGTTTGGCGGTAGACTTGTCGAGAATCATGTGACCGGGCACCCATGCCAGCCGGCTCAGCGATACTTCGGTATAGCGGCGAACGATGCCGTCATTGTGGTCCTCTCCGCCAGTGTTGTGGTCTGACTGGAAATCATAGTAGACCAGATTACCATTATAGCCGTCGAAATACCAGTAGGCATTGCCCGAATCATGGGCGATACCCATGCCGTAAGGGCTTTCGTGCAACATGTCGAGGTGGCTGCCCAGTTTCCCGCCAGCCTGTTGGTTGACCATGGCAAACTCGGACAGGTCACTCGGCCATAGCGCCGGACCCATGAAGTTGTTAGCAGGCTGCTGGCCGTCGTAGGTGTTGCGGGTTTCCTGGGCGGTGGCGAAAATCCAGTCGTGCTCATTACTGTATTGTCCGAAGGCAAATGAACTCACCTCTTCCATGAAGTGGTTGCTGTAGGCGTCATCCCGGTTCTCGGTCCACTGACTGGTCTTGCCGGCGTCGTGAATGATGGTGATAGAGTCAGTCGCCCGGTTGGCGACCCACAGGTCGTCAGTCTGTCCAGGGTGAAATTGAAGGTCTCGGGGCTTGTTCAGAGAGTCGGTGACAGTGGCGATGATGGTCTCATCGAATCCGGTACCGAACTGCTCGACGACGGTATTTTGGGAGCCTGGATGGCTACTTCTACCGTCGGCGATCACCGGAGTTAGCAAGGGGATTGTCGCGGTCAGCATGAACAGGGTCAGGATGATGCAACCTAAGCGCATGGTTGAGTAGGCGAGGCTTGAGTTTTTATTGGTTGCCGCAAGGCGCCTCAACCATGTTTTTTGGATTTGAATAGTCGAAACCATACTTTACGTATGGTGATGCCAATAGTTAAGCGGTATTGCTGACGACGCCGGCGAGTGCGCCGAGCAGGCCGATTACGATGACACATCCCAGTGAGAATCGACACAGTAAGAGTCGGCGCTCGATGCGATTGGTATTCAGCGTCGCGAGAATGGTGCAGATGCACATCGCCAGGATGAAGGTGTGTTTGACCAGCATTATCCCGACCCAGCGATTGGCGAACATCTCCAGCAGTGAAGGATGGCCGGGCTCGAACAGCCGCGCCGCGCCGCCGAGGAGATTCATGACGATGCCGACGTAGAGCAGACGCGTCGCCATACCGGGAATTTCCACATCGGGTCGTAACATCGTCGCCTGCAATATTTCTTCTTCATCAGCATCATTGTCCGACGTATCGGCTTCCTCGCCATCGTCTTCCGCTTCGGCAATCCGCAGACGAATCATCAACAGAATCAGCCCGCCGACCAAGAGGATGGCACCTATGGAATGGAAGAAGGAGGAGGCGACCATCACCTCGAAGACCCCGAGAAGACCTTGGATACCTCCAACTTCATCATCCCCATGGGCGCTGACTTGGCCGGCCAGCAGACCTAGACTTACCAGCACAATCGGGGTAATCGCCCATCTCGACCGGCTGATTGCCGGCGCCGCCTGCGCAGGAGCGTAGCACTCGACCATGGTTTGGTCTAAGGGAACTATGCCATCAAGATTGTCATATCCGGATGGACGGATGGATGGTATGGTGGATGGATGGCGTTGGGTGAGGGTTGGGAATGGAGATATTTCGGGGAAAAGGCGGTCGGTCGGAGAGGCGAAACATTCGTTTGCAGTGGCACGCTCCCCTCTGACATGCGCAGGGCCTATGCCGCGGTGATTCTCTCGGGATTGATGGCTCTGATGATGATTCCTTCCGCTGTCGCCCATCCACCACCGCCGGAGACCGGCGGGCTGGTCTTCACCCTCTCCGGCGCTTCCGACCTCGGTCTGATTAGGGAAGGGGTGAGTGGTGCTGAGTCAGGTTCCGAACTGATTTACACCGGCACCCCCATGCATGTGGGAACTTGGTCTTCCGAGGTGACCGAGTTCGGTTTGAACATCACCGAGAGCCAAGCGATTCTGGTGATGTATTTTGAGCCGGTCGGGGTCGTGGTTGGCTTGGGAGTCTATCTCGATGTCATTGTCATGATAGATGGTGAGGAGGTGACCTCAGGGCGCTCTGAGACCGTCATTCTCAACGAGCCATTGATGACCAATGTACCGTGGACCTCTGACATGTTTGACCTTTCGGTCGAGGTCGGGCAGGTTATCGAGGTTGATGTCACCGCATATCTTGATGGCTATGGTGTGGCCGAAGCCAATTGGGGACTGGCCGATGCGCCGGCGCTATTCTCGCTCGAGAACTGGTCGGTCGGTGCTCATGACGAGATAAGGACGACCGAGGCTGGCGAGGTCTTACACGGTCATTTTGAGACCCCTTGGACTTGTCGCGATATCGTTGGCGTCACCCTGGAGATGCGCGGCCCGGTAGCCGATCACGATACCGAGTGGCCTGAGGGTGAATCGGGTGAGGCAGCATTACCGGGTGCGGTTGAAGTCAGTGGGGAAGGCTGTGCCTGGGAAGGCTCGATCGAGGGACTTTCAGGGGTTTATCTACATCGCTGGCAGGTGACGATGAGCGATGGTGAGATTTTCAATATCAGCGGGTGGTTCGAGGCCAGCGGCGAAGGTGAGGAGGAGAATCACCCCGCGAAGTTTAGTGTTCTAGGTGGACTCATCGGCATCATCGCGGTCTCGATTCCACTGTGGTTGCTCGCGCCCGGGGCTGGATTGGTCGGGCTGGTAGCAACGACTTCCACAAGAGAATTCGACGCTGCTGAAGTGGTGAAGGAACCGCTTCCGGTAACCGCGATATTGGTCATCGGCTTGCTGACGGGTTTGCTCGCTGGACCCGCTATCGCGGTGCTCGCATTGGTCGGCTTGCTCGCCTTTGGCTGGGCGATACAGGGCTCTTGATTCGGTCACGTTGCCGGTTGGCAGGGCACGGTGGGAAACCGCTCGTGCTATTCGTTTCCGACTTCGATTTCGGATAGGATTCTTACTCCGAACTCCTGAGCACTGGTCTCAAGACTCGCAACTGCCGGTAGAGTTTTTCCGGCTAGGAAATCCAGACAGGCACCGCCGCCGGTCGATACATGCCCCATGCGGTGGGTCAGGCCCTTCTTTGAGATCAAGGTCGCGGTATGACCGCCGCCGATGATGACGAAGGCCTCGGTCTCGGCACAGGCGTTGAGCATCTCAACCGTGCCGAAGGCGAAATTATTGTCTTCGAAAACACCGGCAGGGCCGTTCAGAATCACGGTTCCAGCGGCGCGGATGGCCTGACTCAGGTTAATCGTCGATTGCACTCCAAGGTCGAGGATAGGCGCATCGATGGGCAGGTTTTCGACATTCAGGTCGAGGCGGTTGCCGGCGACATTGGCGGCGACGTCGACCGGTAGGTGAATCACTCCGGAGTAGTCCTCGTACAACTTGCGAGCGGTCTCTACCGTCGGTAACCATCTCCCTTTCAATTCAGCGGCGAGAAAATCCAGACTGATATCGCCCGGGTCATGGCCGGCGAAGGAGAGGAATAGGTTGGCAACCCCTCCGGTCGCCCAAACCGCATCGATACTACCATTGCGCAGCATATTGTCGGCCACGGCGATTGAATCGTCGACCTTTATGCCGCCGAGTACGGCTATTGAGGGGCGCTCAGGATTTCTGGCTGTGCCTTGCAGAGCATCGATTTCCTTGCGCATCAACTCGCCGGCCACACAGGGTAATACGTGGGTGAATCCGGTAATTGAGGGGGAGTTACGGTGGGCGCAGGCGAAGGCGTCGTAGACGAAGAGGTCGGCAACTCCAGCCAATCGAGTAACCATGAGAGAATCGGTCAATTCCTCAAAACTATCCTTACTGCGGGAAAACTCTTCATCGTCCATGCGGACATTGTTGAGCATGAGAATCTCACCATCCTGAAGTAATTCAATCGCCGCCAATGCTGCATCACCGTGAATATCCTCGACCCATTTCACCGGGCGTCCAAGTAGGCGACCGAGTTCACGGCTATGGCCGTGGGTGGTGGTGAAGTCGTCTTTGCCGGGTCGGCTCTGGTGGGTTAACATCACGGTTTTGGCCTTGATGAGACGAGTGATGGTCGGCAGAATACCCTTGATTCGAGAGGTGTCGAGGAAGGCGCCGCTCGCTGGGTCGAGCGGCGAGTTGATATCGACACGAAGCAGTACGGTCATGCCATCAACCTTGACATCGTCAAGGGTGAGAACCCGTCCCATTGTCCTTGGCGAGATACTGTTGGTTTTCAGTCTTTCACCATCATCTCGCGCTGAGAAAGCACTCTACGAAGGCGCGTCAAGGACCCATCCGAAGCGCGAAATGTTATGAGGAAGACTAACTCGATGAAGCGCATGGCGCGCGAAAATACCCCCGCACCGGGCTCAAGGGGTTTAGGGGGAGCGCGTAAACGAGCTTCGACCGCAACCTCGGGTTTCGGCGTCTCAAGGCGAGAAAGCCATGATTCGAGTAAATACTACAATTCCAAGATGTATTCTGAGGTCGGGCGAGAGCACGACACCGGCAAATCTGTTGAACTTCCGTCAAAGGTGGCAAATTCCGTAATCTGTGGCGATAGTCGAAACCTCGCCCAGATTCCCGATAATTCAGTTCACCTGATGGTGACCTCACCACCCTACAATGCCAGTAAGGAATACGATGAAGATCTCGGGCTCGGTGATTATCTCACCCTTCTTCGCCAGGTGTTTGCCGAGTGCCACCGAGTATTGGTGCCCGGTGGGCGGGCGGTGATAAATGTCGCAAATCTCGGCCGTAAGCCCTACATCCCCCTATCCAGCCACATCAACCTGATAATGAACGACCTCGGGTTTCTCCAGCGGGGGGAGATCATCTGGGATAAATCGGCAAGTGCAGGCTCCTCATGTGCCTGGGGATCATTTGCCAGTGCCTCGAATCCGTGCTTGCGAGACGTTCACGAATATATCTTGGTCTACTCGAAAGGGGTGTTCAAATTACCCCGAACCAAGGAAGAGAAATCCGGGGTTCGCACTGATACCATCGACAAGAAGGAATTTGTCGAACTGACTAAATCAATCTGGAGGTTTCCCACCGTATCGGCCAAGCGGGTCGGCCATCCGGCACCGTTTCCGGTCGAGTTGCCGCGCCGTTGCATCGAGATGTACACCTTTGCCGGCGATGTCGTGCTCGACCCGTTCCTAGGCTCAGGCCAAACCGCCATCGCCGCATTGCAGACCGGCAGGCGTTACATCGGCGTCGACCTCAGCGAGGAATACTGTGAGTTGGCACGGAACAGGATTTCCGAAGCGGAAAACTCCGAGGCAGAGAATTCAGATTCTCAAGCACCACTTTCTGGCGTCTCATCATGAGTAGCGCCTGAATCGACGACATGGTCGGGGGTGATCCAACCCTCGACACTTTGCGGTTGAGGTGATGATATTGCTGGGGCTGGGTATGCGGCTGTGGGTTGAGAATAAGGTTGGGCAACGTTTTGGTAACCCATCGCTGGCTGTTGAGTGCCGGGTTGTTGCATGCCGGGCTGTTGTATGCCGGGTTGTTGTATGCCGGGCTGTTGGATGACCGTTTGTTGCATGCCGGGCTCAATCATCCCCTGCTGGCCGACGATGATGACCTGTTGGTTGGCCTTTTTCCCAGTGAATAAACCGATGAGGAGGAGAATGAAGGCGATGAAACAACACCCAGAGCCGCCGAATAATGCTAGACCATATGATAAGAACTCACTATCATCGACGATGATGAAAGGATGGGAGGAATTGACTTCAAACGTCCCTCTGGCCATCGCCGAAGTCATCCCCACATAGGTCCATCCGGCCTCGTCGAGAAACTCATCACAGTCCTTTTCAAAGTAGTTTTTCCCCCCCTTGGTGAGATTGATTTCCACAGTAGAACAATCTTCTCCGCCCTCTATATAAACCGAAAATCCGAGCTCCGTTGATGTGGGGTTGTCAAATTCCTGCACACCTTCGTCCGCGGCAGAATCGTAAATCGTATTCTCGTCGAAGTCAAATTCCCCTATGCCGATTAATGCCGAGGCGAAGGCGATGATGCCGATGATGAAAAAAACACCGGCTGTGATGAGGAGAGACTTTCTCATGGCCGCGCCCTCACACCATTACGTATTATCGGCCCATCAATAACTTGTCGGGTGCAGTATTCTTCAACCGCTGACCCCAGCGCCGGGTATGGCGTGGTCTGAGGACGACCTGCTCGGGCCGGAAGGCCAAGATTGGCGGGTGCCGGTATCCGAGTTGGCAGATCGTCAGGATGCGATGGCAAAGTCACTGCGCTCGGCCGGACTGTCGGGCGCACTGATTCATAATCCGGTCGACCTGTATTATTTCGCCGGCGGTCGCCAAAACGCCTCGCTGTGGATTCCCGCTGAGGGCCAGGTTACCCAATTCGTCCGCCGCTCGGTGCGGCGCGCCAACCATGATGGCGGTGGTGATGATGCTCCACACGAGGTCATCCAGTTTCCACGGATGTCTGATTTTGCCGATGAATTACGCGCTCGCGGCGCTGGTGGCACCGGTTATTCCGGCGAAGCCGAGGGGGCTGAAGTGTCTGGAAATGGCGGTGGAGGTGGTGCGGGGATTGGACTTCAGATGCAGTCGATACCCTCGGCCTTTGCCGAGCGCTTCACCACGGCTCTCTCCGGGCTCGGCCCGGTCGGTGATTGTTCGACTTTGGTTCACCGCCTGCGCGAGGTGAAATCGGCGTGGGAGATCGAGCAGATGCGCCTCGCTGCCGATATTCAGTTGACGATGTTCGAGGCGATTGCCGAAGTCGGTTGTGAAGGGGTTACAGAACTAGAGTTGAGCGCCGCCGCAGAAGCCATCAGTCGTGCCGCAGGTTTCGGCGGGAACATCAATTTGCGCCGTTTCCCGATGCAGTGTGACCGGGCCGTCGTCGTCGCCGGGAGAGCCGGTGGAATACCCTCTTTCTTCGACGCCGCAATCGGCGGAACCGGTCCTCATCCCGGCGTCGGAATGGGTGCCGGCTTCAACAAGGTCAAGCCCGGCGAGCCGGTATTGGTAGACATTCTCCACGCCCACCGCGGCTACCTCATCGATATGACGAGAATGTTCTCGCTTGGGCCGCTCGATACGGTTTGGCAAGAGCGGCTCGACGACATGTTGGCGGTCAAGGAGGTGGTCGTCGATGTACTCGACCAGGGTAAGACCTGCGCCCAGGCTTGGGAGGAGGGTCAGGCATTGGCGGTGGAGATGGGTCATGGCGACCATCTGATGGGTCAGCAACCCGACCAGACGAGATTCCTCGGTCATTCACTCGGACTGGAGTTGGATGAGAGTCCGGTGGTGGCAGCTGGCTTTGACCGGCCACTTGAGTTAGGTGGGACGATGGCCATCGAGCCGAAGGTGGTCTATGCTGAGGGCTCGATCGGCAGCGAGGATACCTGGGTACGCGGCGAGCGCGGCATGGAGCCGCTTTCCGCCGATGGAGCATTCCCATGGCATCACCAATGGTGAGACCGGATTGAGTTTCACTTTTGTGATACTGCCACGCACAGGTTGATGAGGTGCGCTTACGGGAACGAGGTATGGCGAAGCCGTATTCGAGCGGTCATATCGGCCAGGTCGCGGCAAATTTCACCGACATGCGAATCTCCGGTCAGGTCAAACATGACCTCGTCGACCTGATGGTCGCCGAACTAGACCGCTTGGTACCCCAATATGAGGCCGATACCATCGCCGCCGATGCAGGGCGCAAGACTCTGGGCGATGTCGAGCGTACCAGACTTAATTACAACCGTACCCGAGAATTGTTGATAGAGCGTATCAGCGAATTGGATTCGGTCGGCTCATCGGCGGTGCAGATGGCAATCGATGACCTCGAGACTTATCTTGCCGGAATTATTCGTCGGGCTGAATCGGCGGCGGAGAAAAACCGTGTCGGCACCATCAAGCCGCGTCATCTGGCAGCCGCCATCGCCGAAATATCTGCTCCGGTACCAGGAATGGATGGTGGGGTTGAGCCCGACTTGCTCGGGAGTTCGTCGGTGGGCGAAGACCATGATGATTCCGAGGCGGGAATCGCCGAGGCCTTGGGCGGAGGGCAGGTGCTGACCCCCAGAACCCTGCGGCAGATGGCAAAACAATTCGCCGGCATGGCGGTGACCGACGAGGCTTTGGAGGAACTACTCCTGCTTTACTACGATGTGGTCGAGGAGACCGAATACGCACTGCGTACCGGTATCACCGCCGAGAATCCCGAGCCCTTCGTCGACCATCTTTCCAAATTGCAGGATCTGATGCGTCTGGGGTGGATGCGGCGAATACTCAAACGCAGTGGCGAGATAGCCCTTGAACGCGGCTACAAGCGGGTCGATATCGAACAGGTCGTCAACCTCGACCCATTTGCATGAAGATTAGATTCCCCGTCGCTTTCATCATTGAAGAATGCCAGCGAGCGGTATGGCCGACCGCAGGTTGGACAAGATTCGCCGCCGAGTCGCGACCGCGCTTTCCTCTTGGCATGATCCCCATGGGCATGGGCCTGTCACCAAAACCGGAGCGCTGAAAGGAGTCGATGTCGATTCGAGCGGTGCGGTGAAGATAGCCTTCACACCATCGCGTCCGCATTGTCCATGTTGTCTGCTAGATCTATCCGAGATGCGCAAGACCTTACTGCAACAAAAGAGTGTTGAATCGGTACATATAGAAGTTATCGGCGTACTCGAATCAAGTCGTTGGACGAAAGTCATCAATCAGTGATGGCAAAACTGTGAAGGAGAGGTAGGAACTCCCGACACAGGTTTGATAACAGCCATTCCTCAGGATGTCTCAGGTGAGAATATGGTGGAAATTGGCGACGATGCTCCAGACTTTGAATTGCTCGATACGGAAAGAAACTCGGTCAGAGGTGGACAACACAAGGGGAAGAAGGTCGTCTTGGCATTTTTTCCCGCGGCTTTCACAGGTGTGTGTCGTAAGGAGATGTGTACCTTTCAGGAAAGCGCTGCTGCTCTGAATGACGCTAATGCTGTGGTTCTCGGAATATGTGTCGATGGACCATTCGCCAACCACGCCTTTGCCGAAGACATGGGGGTCACATTCCCGATTCTCTCCGACTATACCCGCGCTGTCACCCGAGCATATGGAGTGACGCTGGAGGATTTCGCCGGAATGCCGGGATATACCGTGTCACAACGGGCGGTATTCATCGTCGACGAGGAAGGTGATGTGATGTGGAAGTGGGTCGCAGACAGCCCGGGTGAAGAACCGGACTATGACGCCGTCCTAGCAGCCCTGCAATAAGTATCTGCACGCTCAATAGTGGATTGAGTGGTTCTGCTCAAGCATCGTGGTCGCGTAATTTCGCATCCTCATCCTCGGGCCTCATGATGTAATTATGGTACAACAGTGAACAGGCCAAGGCACCAATCACTGGCCCTGCCCAGTAGATGAGCAGATGCTTCATATCCGCCATGTCAGTGAACAACCAGGTCCCCATCCATCGGGCTGGATTCATTGCTGCTCCTGATAGACTGCCGCCCATCATGATGTCCACCCCAACCATCAGGCCAATGCCAAAACCACCAATAGCGGGTGCACGGGGGTCGACCGCGGTTCCCCAGATTGCGAACAATAACAAGAAGGTGAGTACTGCTTCAACACCAATGACCCCTATCAGACTGATTGCTGAATGGGGAGCAGGGGTACCCATCCCATCATTCACCGCCATGGCGGTTCCATCCAAAAGAAGAAACAACGTAAGACCTGCAAGAATCGCCCCAAGAAGTTGAGCACCGATATATTTGGCTCCGGTCTGATTGTCTATCTTCTTCACCACCATCATCGAAATCGTCACAGCTGGATTGATATGTCCACCTGAAATGTTCATCGTTGCAGTGACCACGATTGCTAGAACGATTCCGTGTGCAAGGGCTACGGTAATGGTATCCCCTCCAGTGATTATAGCTCCTGCGCCGATAAATGTCAATGCGAATGTACCTATTGCCTCACACAGTAACTTGCTGTTCAAACTCGCTTCACTCATATCCTTCACTCTCAGTTATACCTAGCCATACTGTCTGGGCTCTAAATCATTGGCTCAGACTGAATAATCAACAGCGTTGTTCACTCGCCGGGTTCGCGGAACCATCCACGGCGCCAGAAATAGGCGATCATGGTCAGCCCGAAAGCCATCATCAGGCCCATTATCACCCAAAAACCGCTGCGGGAGGAGGAATCGAACGGCAGGTCGGTATTCATGCCGAAGATTCCGGCGATGAGGGTCAGAGGTAGCATGATTGCACCGATGATTGTGAGTGTGGTCATCACTTCAGTCATACGCTTATTGCTCTTTGCCAACATCAGATTGGCATTGGTCAGATAGGTGTCCCGGGTCGAGGTTGCTCCCAAGGAGTAGTTATTTGTCCGCTTGACCAGGGTGGTTACCAAGTTCTGCAGGTCGGTGAAGTGGGTGATTGACTTCTCGTTCACCAATCGTTCGCCTGGCCTGAGCAACCTGATGCAGGCCGAGTGCAGTGATTCGACCGACTTTGAAACCTCGCGCAGCCGTTGCTTCAGCAGGTGCAGGTCCTCGAGCATGTTATCATAGCGGGTTGACGGGTCGAAGACGCGGAATTCAAGGGTGTCCAACTCGTCGGAATACTCGGCCAACCGGTTCGCCCAATCGTCGGCGATGGAGTCGAGAATCTCGTACAACAGGTAATCTATGCCGATTTCCAAGTCTTCTACGTTGGCATGCAGGAGACGCTTGGAGAACACCTTCAGTGCCGGAATCTTGGTGTG
>JAPOGE010000119.1 GCA_028283345.1 Candidatus Poseidoniales archaeon | reverse complement strand
CAGCGGTATTTCGCACCGACAACTTATCATCGCGGAAAACCTTCAGGTCATCCATGGCGTTGATCAGTCGGCGCTGCATATAACCAGACTTCGAGGTTCGAACCGCGGTATCGACCAGTGATTCACGACCGGAGACCGAGAGCATGAAAAACTCGGTCGGCAACAGGCCGCGCTTGAAAGATGAGGAGATGAAGCCCCTTTGACTGGCGCCACGGTCACCGCGCTTGAAATGCGCCAGAACACGGTCTTCATAGCCGCGCTCAAGCCGCTTTCCCCGAACCTTCGCCTGACCGATTGAACCGGCCATCATGGTCAGGTTGTCGAGTGAGCCACGGGCGCCGGAGACGGCCATGCTGACAGCGGCGTTCTGATTGCCACTGGCCAGCAGGTTCTTGCGGGCGACATCACCGGTCTTACCCTTTTGAGTGTCGAGGATGATCAGGATGTTCTCCTCCAGGGTCTCCTGAGGGGTTCGTCCAGGTCGGGTCTCATATCTGCGGCCATCCTTGCCGAATGCGACCATTTCCTGGCGCACCAACTCGTGTGCCTCAACGTTGATTTCAAAGATTTCTGCCATCGCATCCGGATGTAGATCCTCATCGTCGATACCGGTGGTGAAACCGAATGATGTACACGCGCCGATGGTAAGGCGGGTGAACAGGTCGATGAATTTGGCGCCAGCCTGCGCCCCGTTGGTCTGCACCACAGCATCGAGTAGGCGGCCATCTTCTGCGCCGATGGCGCGCTTGTCGAGTGTGCCGCTCATCATCTTATCAGTGACGATGACCTCCTCGCCAGAACGATTCTTGAAGCGAATCTGAATATTTTTCGGGACGATAAGGTGGAATAAATCATGGCCACGGTAGCCGAAACTACCGTCTTCTCGCTTGACCTTCTTCGGTAGTTTGCCGGTATATTTTATTTGTCCGAGTATCTCCATCGCGGTGCTTTCATCGACGACCATGTCGTCGCGAGTCATCAGGTAGGCACCCGAGATATGGTCGTGGATTCCACCGATGACGGCGCCACCATATCGAGGTGTCAGGATGTGTTCCTGCACCCGCATCAGAATTTGTGCCTCGGCCCGCGCTTCCTCACCTTGGATGATGTGGAGATTCATCTCATCGCCGTCAAAGTCAGCGTTGTATGGGGTGCAGACCGCGAGGTTGATGCGGAAGGTATGTCCCGGCATCACCCGTACTTCGTGCACCAGCATCGACATGCGGTGGAGCGAAGGTTGGCGGTTGAAGATTGCCACATCGCCATCGATCAGGTGACGCTCGACCACCAGTCCCGGCTTGGGCAGCCCATCTTGGTCGACGGTCGCCAGTCGGTCTTCTACACGAGTTCTGATCTCGTTGATTTCAGGTGAACCACAGTGCGGGCAGAAAATCTCCAATTCCTCGGGGAAGTCGGTACTCTGGTTGGCGAGTTCCCACTTCCAGCGGCGGTGGAGTATGGACATCGGGTCATCGGCAGCCATCGGCTGATGCTGAGCATCCTCGCCACGCAGGTTGAGCAATGTCGCTTGCTCGTCGACCTCGAAGTATTCCTCGGTCTCAGGGGCACCGCCCAAGGTGGTCTCGATGCGGCGGGTCATCCTATGGACGACGATTCCGGGCATGAAATTGGGTGCTGGTAATATGCTATCCAAGTCTGGACGGAGCGTGGTCTCGGTCATACAATCGGGGTTGTGACAACGGAAACCCGAGTTAATCAGGCGGCTGCGGTCGTTGATTCGCACTCGGCGACCGTCATTTCGCACGACGTAATTCACCCCAGGGTGCTTTTCCGGCCCCTTGAAAATCATCTGCCGCAATTCCTCGCGGTTTCGGGTATTGACGCGGATTGGGACCGTCAATTCACGGGCGATCTTCTCGGGCACTCCGACCTCGTTGATTCCGAGGTACGGGTCGGGTGAGATGACTGAGCGACCACAGAAGTTCACTCGCTTGCCCGACAGGTTACTGCGGAAACGACCTTCCTTACCCTTCAATCTCTGTGTCAGGGTCTTCAGTGGGCGGCCGGAACGGTGGCGGGCTGGTGGCACTCCACTCGTCTGGTTGTCGAAATAGGTGGTGATGTGATATTGCAGTAATTCCCACAGGTCTTCGACAATCAACTGTGGCGCACCGGCGTCACGGTTTTCTCTCAGCCTCTGGTTGATACGCAGGACGTCGACCAACTTATGGGTCAAATCGTCCTCGGAGCGCTCACCGCTGTCGAGGGTGATGGATGGCCTGACAGTGATCGGTGGTACCGGAAGAACTCGCAGGACAACCCATTCGGGGCGGTTTCTCTTATCCATGCCGATGAATACCAGATGCTCGCTCGGCACCCGCTCCAACCACTCACGGATATCGCGGGCATTGAGTTTCTTCTCACTCGCCTTACCGCTCGCACCGGCTTCCATCTTCTCCTTGAAATTATGCGGCTTGTCGAGCATCACCTTGCCCTGAGTCGAACCGCAGTGCATGCACACCTTACGCTTGGTGCTGCTGCACTCCTTCTCGATATCTTTGATGGTCTTGGAGAATTCGGTCGAACCAACACCGTGCTTGGTGATGACATCGTTCACCCGGTCGCGGTAGTAGTCTTGCTCCGACAACTCGGGGTTGGAAGGGTGGGTTCCCTTGGCGTCGTGCAGCAATACCTTACTACAGGTATTACAGGTCGACTTGAGGGTACACTTCAACAGGTTGACGAAACCGATGTGGATGACCGGGAGTTCAAGTTGGATATGACCGAAATGGCTCGGGCATTCGTCGTACTTGTTGCCGCAGGTCTCACAGCGGATTCCGGGCTCGATGACGCCCATGCGGGAATCCATTAAACCTTGGCGGAATGCGTGTCCGTCGTCCTTGTAAGTATCTGCTGTCTTGACCTCGACCGCCGACATACGGCGGATTTCATTGGGGTCCATCAGAGTAAATTGAATCGCAGAGATGCGCTTTGGTATCAGGGTCGAGTTTTGTCTCATTTTTGGTCCTCCAGTTCGAGACGCATGGCGACGCCGAGTGATTTCATCTCATCGAGTAACAACTTGAAAGCATATGAAGTCTGAACTTCGTGCACCTCGGCGCCGGGACCTAATACCGGACTGACGTGTTGGCGACGCCGCCAGTCGTACCAGGCGATGTGACCGGTCTCGGAACAGACCAGCAACCTCTCGCCGTCGGATTGGTCTAGTAATCTATCCTTGATGACCATCGAGGCACCGTGGGCAATCAGACAATCGCGCTCCATCTCACCAAATCGCAGTCCACCCTGACGGGCACGACCCTCGGTCGGTTGACGGGTGAGAATCTGCACCCGACCACGGCTACGAGCATGAATTTTAGCGCTCACCAAGTGGTGCAGGCGCTGATAATAGATGACTCCGACGAAAATATCGACCGGATAAGCCTTTCCGGTCTCACCGTCGCGCATCAACTCACGGCCCGAGTGCTCGAATCCGTTACGCACCAGTCCTTCGCGCAGACTGGTCTCCTTCTCGCCTCTGAATGCGGTACCGTCGACGAAGCGGCCTTCGAGACTACCGACCTTGGCGCCGATCATCTCCATGACGTGGGCTACGGTCATACGGCTTGGAATCGCGTGCGGGTTGATAATCAGGTCAGGGACGACACCATCGCGGGTGAATGGCATATCCTGATAATCGACCATTCGCCCGATCACACCTTTCTGGCCGTGTCGACTGGAGAATTTATCACCGACCTCGGGAATCTTGTGTGAGCGCATGGTCAAGCGAACCAAGCGCCCGCTGTCGAGACTCTCGGTGACATAGATATTGTCAATCCAGCCCTTTTCGCCGTGCCGTACCAGCATCGACGACTCACGGCGCTCCGCCGCTTGTAGGAAGGCACCGGCGCCGGTCTCCTCAAGGAATCGTGGCGGGCTGGTCTTACCGACCAGAACATCGCCACCCTCGAGATACTTCTCGGGGTATGGCAGTCCATCATCTTCCAGATGAGCATAGGCTTCGACCGGCTTCAGTCCCTTGACCTCTTGCCTGCCGGTGCCGGGAATCTCAATCTCTTCCTTCTGGCCACCGGGAAAGCGGCGGCGCTCGGCATTATAGGTGCGAACGAAGGTCGAGCGACCGAGTCCGCGATCGACGCTGGCCTTGTTCATGATTACTGCATCCTGCATGTTATAACCGTGATGAGAGAGGATGGCGACGACGTAATTCTGACCCCCGGGTCGCTCGTTGAAATTAGTGAAACTCATAGCTTGGGTCTGCAGAATCGAGCGCTGCGGGTAGTGCAGCACGTGGGCTCGGGTGTCGGGTCGCAAGCGGTAATTTGATGACGGCAGGCCGAGGCTCTGCTTGACCATCGCGGTTCCGCCGGTAACCCTCGGGGTGGAGTTGTGTTCCGGGTAAGGAATCAAACTCGCACAGACACCGAGCACCAATTGTGCATCGATTTCGATGTGGGTGTGTTCTTCGGTGAAAGCCAATGGCAGTTTGAAAGTCTCCTGCACCCACTTACCGTTGGACAGGCAGACCTTGACCTGTAACTTGGCGTGGTCAGCACCATCTTCACCGAGGTTTAGCCACACGACATTCTCTGGGGCTATGGGACGGTGGTTTCTAGGCGAGTACTCGGGTAGGATGTAGGGTGTCGGGGCGATGTAGAGGTCTTCCTCTTCCTCGGCGTCAACCCACTCGACAATCCCGCT
>JAPOGE010000118.1 GCA_028283345.1 Candidatus Poseidoniales archaeon | reverse complement strand
CAAGGGGTCGCCTATTCGGTCATATCCTATACCTTCCAGACCGATTCTCTCGCCCCTGAGGTGGTAGGAATGAGTATCGCTCGTCACGACCACCTCGCTCCGAGCATAAATCAGCGCATCGAATTCACTATTCACGACCGGCCGGTCCTACCTCAGGGCATCTATCTTCATCTTTGGAAACAATGGATTCACGACATCGATGACGATGGTCTGCCCGATGCCGATGAATATGTATTCAATTCAATCGATTTACCGGATGATTTGTCGGCTCTTACCGGTAATTATGTCCTTACTCTAGATGATACAGCAGCCGCAGATGGTGATTTGGTCGCCGGTTATCTGAGTGGCGCCGACCCGGCTGGAAATTTATTACTCGGTGGCGGCGGCGCCGGCGCCGACCAGCATCTCTTCATGTATCAGGTATTACGCGACATTGCGCCGAACATCTTGGGCAACGAGGTGTATTATTCGGACGGCGCCCATTCGTGGCTACATCCGGAAACCTCCTACACTCTGAATGTGCCGCTTGAGGAAGGCAATGGTATCTCTGACCTGTCGAGTGTGCGGATAGAATTGGCGAGTAATTCTCAGGATGACAGTTTGGTGATATCCTGGGATGGGGATGACCAGAGGTGTACTTCGGAATCATCTGACCTGTTGCTTGAATCATGTGTTCTCGGGGCGCGTTATGGCAATACCACTCCCTACACCAGCAGTATGGAGATTCGCATCACCTTCCACTTACAGTGGACCTTGTTGTCCGACTCCTACCTGTCGCGAGAACCTTTGGTGGAAGTTGTTGACCGTGCCGGACAGAGTTCCTACTCCTTACTGCCAGAATTGCGCTGGCGTTATTCTCCCGATATGATGATTCCGCGCTCTTCGATGAACGTCAGCATCGTTGACTCGGTACCTAATAGCGAAGGGGCATGGGTGCGACCCGGTGCCGCGGCAACCATTCAGGGCGAGGTGATGTGGTCATCTGATGGGGTGCTGGTCAATCCTCCGGTCGACGTCGCCATTCTCCTCGATGGCCAGCGTCACACAGTTCTGGCCATCGCAGGAGGATTCACTGCAAATCTTGAGATGCCGATGACCTCGGGAGACCATCCGCTGAATGTCGAACTCGCCAACCTGCCGACAAATGCCGAGGATTTGACCGACCGCTCGACCCCGGTGATGTGGATAGTTGTCGATGGTGATAGACCGGAGGTGACCGAAGTCCTCTCACCAAGACCGAATGCAGTCCTGACGATGGAAGATTTGTCTGAACTCGAGGTCGAGATCCGAGTCAAGGAACTTGAGCAGTTGAATCCGACCTCGCTGCAGGTCAATTGGCGAATCCAGCCACTCGATTCCCTCCCCGGTGCCCTGCCGGTCGCCGAAGGCGTGACAATACCCACATACATGGAAAACCGACTTTCAGGGCAGTCGATTCCGGTCATGGCTCTGCTCGACGTCGCCTCGGTGTTAGAGGATGGCGCTGACCTGTCGGCGCTGGAATTAATTGTATGGCTGGTCGGCGCCGATATGGCCGGAAACCAGTTCAACGACCTGCTGAACTCCGAAGTGGTTCCACTCGGTACTTGGCCGGTCGAGCAGAAATCGCCATCATTCTCGATGCAGCGTAGCGATATTGAATATTCCAAATGGGGCGACCTCAATGAAGGTGAGAGCGTCACCATCAGCATCACCGTACACAATAGCGGGAAACTGGGTGGTCAAGTCGAGATTCTGGTCGAGGTGGTCAGGCCCGGTGGTGAGAGAGTCAAACTCGACCAGACCTACCTCTACATCGAGGCCGGCTCGCACAACACCTCGGATTCGGTGTGGAATCTCAAAGGACTGGGTGCGGTATGGATTGAAGCGACGATTATCAGTACCGGCGAAGTGGCGACTGGTCCGACCCTGCGAATCGTCGAGGTTGCTTCTGAGGGCTTATTAGGTGCCAGCGTAGCCGGTGTCGATTCGATTTACATCTGGCTGGCGGTTGCTCTGATGGTGATTTTATCGATTGTCTTTGTCGCCCTGATGCGACAGGGTGGAAGTGGTGAAACCTGGATTGATGATGAAGAGTGGGAAGAAGAGGTCGTCGACCAAACCGCATTGGTCGACCAATCTCATCTACAGAAACAGTATCCCACGCCACCACCGGTGGCGTCTGCTGCGGTCCCTGTAGTCGGCCAACAACAACCCCACTATCCAGCCGTAGAAGCCCGGGGTGCCGCAGCACCGGACTATCTCGGCTATGTCGACCCCTATGCCCAAACTGGCTATCAACAGCCCCCGCAGTACCCTCCACAGTGATGATAGGGTTAAAATGCGAGCGAGCCAGCCCACCCCTTGGAGGAGTAGGAGGACCGCTGACAGGGCTCGACCCTGAGGAAAGTCCCCTCTCCATAGTGCAGATGGCGAGATAAGAACGTGGTCAGAGATGGCTAGGACAATGCAGCAGAAACGAACGAGACTGGGTGTGTACGATGAATCCGATAGGACGAGATTGCCCAGCCCTCGATGAGACGAGCATCCCCATCGGAGCAAGTCCAAACAGCCCTGCTATGGCGGCACGCATAGGGGCGGGTAGGATGCATAGTTGAATGTGGTCAACCGGTGAAACGGCGAACAGAAAGGGGCTTATTCCCTACTCCTCCATTCACTTGCCCGAGCGGTGCTGTTCTCGACACTCTTGGCAGATGGCCGGTTAGAGGTGAAAGTACGATTGGTGGTGGGGGCGGATGATGGTCGTGGGATTTCCTGGTCGGCGTGGGTGCTGGGTCAACTTTCTGCCAGCAATTCAACCTCGACAACTTCGGCTGAATCCAGTGAAGGGGCGCCTTCCAAATCACCCCATTTACCCTTCCCGAGCAGCGCCGACGCCACCTTGTTGTGAGCGGTAAGGATGGCCGGTAGAAGGAATGCAGAGGTCAGGAAGGCAAAACAAATCAGCAGCATCATGACCACGAAGAAATTCTCCAGACCAGGGAACGCGACGAAGAATCCGGCCGCCATACCGGCAACCGTGGTCAGCGAGGTCTCGAAAATAGTCTGACCGGTGTGCTCTACTGCCTTGGTAATACCCACCGCAGTTTCACCTTCTTCGCGTATCCTATGCATCACGTGTATCGCATCATCGACACCGATGCCGAAGACGATGGTTCCTATCATCGCCGTGAAGATGTTGACGTTGACATCACCAGACCGCATCAGCAATGGTTGCCATAAGATGACCACAGCGACCGGAATCATCGTGTAAAGTCCCAGCCTCGGGCTTCTGAAAACAATCATCAGGACGAGAGTCAAGACGAATAGCGTGACTATTGTAGTGTATGCTTGGGTATCGTGAATCCCCTTGTTGATATCGAGAGAAACCGGTAAACCTCCGGTTAACTTGGAGACCTTGGTACCCGGTTCCTCTGGTTCTTTGAGTAGAATGTCATCGATTTGGTCGCGCAGACCGCCGGCATAAATCAGATTCATGTATGGTTGGGTGACATAGACCAATGATTTGCTATCGGCTTCGTTGAGTAACATCCATTTGACTTCAGAAGAAAGTGTATCGAAAGCGACATTCACCAAGTCCTTGCGCAAACCCTTCCTTCCTTCAGGGCCAGTTGCATCCAACGCTAACCACACATTGCACTCGACCGGGTCGTTGCTTTCCCAACACTCATCGTGGAGGAGATCCCACAGGTTCCCCTCGTAGAGTGAAACTCCGTCGACAAGTACTGTATTCACCGGGATGCTCTTGAAGAAAGTAATCACACTGGTGGTATTTGTGTGCTCGATGGCGGCGATTTTCTGTTCTATTCTATCCATGGCATCGAGCACCGGAAGGTCACGAATCGCCTTGGTATTGTTCATCTCGCCACGCGCCACGGCATCGAAGATGAACATCGAGGTCTGACCCGAGCCGAATTGCTCGGAATAAGTCGCTAAGGTCTCAAGCGAGATGATTCCTTCGGGTGCCTCGGACGAACCGGTTATCGGCTTGTTCATCTCCTCTTCCAGAATGTATGCGCCGTAGGCGGTGATCACACCGGCAACAAGTAGGACAATGCCGAAGTGTTTGACTGGGAATTGGCTTATCTTACCCCAAGCCAGCGGATTCTCACGTTTGTGGAAACGAAATAACCACCCCAAGGTCGGAACCAGGATGATGCTGAAAATCAGGGTGGCGAATATCCCGATGCACAGGGTCATGCCGACCGAGCGAATCGGTACCACCGGGACGATTTGCGGCAGGATCATCACCGAGAATCCGATGATGGTTGTCAAGGCGGAGAAGAATACTGCAACTCCAGTGGTCTTGGTCATCTCCAGCACGGCTTGACGATAGATCACTGGGTCCCATAGTTCGGGAACCTCCTCTTCACTTTCCCCACGACGCCGGCGTTCGTAGTTTTCCTCATTTTTCCGGTCTATGATCAGATTACGAGATTCCTCGATTCGATTGATCATATGCAGAGAATAGTCGACCCCGAGGCCGATCAATATCGGACCGGTGGCGACGATCATCGGCGTCAGTGTCATTTTGAGTAATACCGCCGAGCCGAAGGTTACGGCCAGAGCCATGCAAATAGGCAAACCGGTGATGATGACGATTTTCCAAGAGCGGTGCAGAACGGTCACTACCACGACGACGAGGAGCAGTGAAATCGGCATCATTTCCTTCAAGTCTTCAAAAATCTCATCGGATACATCCTCGAGGACTTTGGTCAAACCGGTAAGGATCAT
>JAPOGE010000117.1 GCA_028283345.1 Candidatus Poseidoniales archaeon | reverse complement strand
GAAATCGATTACGAAATCCTCGGCTCGATAGAATGGGAGGTACAGGTCGAGCGGCGCTGGATGCAGCCATACCTGATGCCTCTTCTCGGTGCAGGTCTGCTGGGATGGGGGGTTTGGCAGGGTCAGCAGATGGCCGCTGAAGAAGATGATGAAGAGGATGAAGAGGATGAAGAGGATGAAGCCGGTGCATAGGCCGGCGCCCAGATGTTGCCGCAGTCTCAGGCCGGTGCCTTTTGAATGGCAGGGTTGGATGCCAGGCGGGCGACGAGACGAGGCCGACGAGCCGGGCTGCCAGCCGGGTTGCGACCCCGATCCCTCAACCTTCGGAATGGGGCGGCCAGAGTAATGACATTGTATCGTCGATGCTGAGATGCTCACCGCTTTGATCGATGATCTCCATAGTTCCACTCGGCGCAATCCCCCGCAGGGTGATTTCCTCACCATTCATTGTCGGATTACCGTATTTCTCGACGTGAAGAGCGATGCTGGCAAATACCAGTTCACCAACCTTTGGGTTGGTGGATTCATCACCACCAAGATCTGTGATGCCACCTGTCTCGGTCGGCTCATCGCCGGAATCCACGGCGTTGTGTCGGCGCTCGAGAATGCTGGCTAGTGCGGCGTTCAACACCATCTCTATTTTCACTATAGACCGAATGGAAGAATTATAATCAGCCAATGTTGCTCGCGCCGTGATAAAGGTCGAGGAGCGCTTCCGAACTGCCACGTTGAGACCAATTCCGAGAACGATTCGCAAGCGCTCTTGAAAAGAACGAGATTCGGCTAGGATTCCCGCTAGTTTTCCGCCCTCATACCAGATGTCATTCGGCCATTTCACGCTGAATCCAGCGGCCGCAATATTCTCCATCGCCAGATTGCCCTCATCGGGTAACTGCATTCCGCTGAGTGCGGCGATGGTATCGAGCACAGCCAGAGCGGCCTCGAGTTGCAGCATTCCCGGCTCGATTCCATCTTGTGGGATTTTACCTTCGTGAATCAGCCATGAACAGGTCAGGTCACCAGATACCGACTCCCATCTTCTCGCTCTCTGCCCGCGTCCTGACAATTGTCGTACCGTTCTTATCCGGTCGCCTTGACGGCCACCGAAATCGAGAAGATGGGAATTGGTCGAGTCGATTTCATCGACTAGCAGCACCGAGGAATCCTGCCAAGGCCGCCATAATTCAAGCACTCGCAAGATCTCACCATCACCGAACACCCGCCGTTCCAAGATTCTGCTTGCCCAGCCACGAGCCATCCATCTTGAGCGCAGGGTCAACCCATTGGCGGCATCATTACACAACAGAAGTATGGTGCCAGAGCGGTTGAGAATCTGTGGATATCTCTCCAGCGACTCCAGTAACTTACTATCGGCACCGTCGAAGTCGACCAAGCCGGCTTCTTCCAACGGCCCTAGATGGGGCTCTCCGCTGGCGGGTGGGGCGAGGTAAGGTAGGTTCCAGACAATCAGGTCATATCCACCCGCGCCAGCCCATTCAATTCCGGTCTCAGCACAAGTGGAATCATCATCTTCAGTTTCTCCTTCGTCAGTGAACCCGTCTTCGCCCGGACCACCCTCAAAAATAGTGCTGGCATCAATCCCGTGTTCGCGCAATAATCCCCGGGTGCAGGAAACCGCCATCGGATTGATGTCACAGCCGCTCACAACCCACCCCTGTATACTGGCGAAAGTCGTTACTACGCCACTGCCGACACCGACCTCAAGGAATCGTCTGCCGCCGCCCTTTCCGTGCAGATATATCGCCGTGGCGAGTAGGTGGGTATCTTCCCTGGGAGGGTATACCGAAGGGGGTACTATCGTGACAATTGAAGTATTTGCTGGCCCCTCCCAGGCGATGCTCTTACCCGGGGAGTGGATTAAATCACATTCTCTAGATATATCCTCTATGTCGAAAATATTGCGTGAAAACATCGTACTGCGCCCCTTTTGAAGTTCGCCCATCAGGTATCAGGCCACGCGTAGCCTTTATTGCATCGCACCCTCTCTCCGCGCATGACCAGAGGATTCACACCCTCACCATCGCCTCAGCCGTGGCTATGCCTGATAGCGACGCATTTTTATACGACTCCACGGTCGGCGGGTCGCCCAGAGTATCTTGGGCCTGTAGCTCAGCCAGGTAGAGCGTCGGGCTTTTAACCCGATGGTCGCGGGTTCGAACCCCGTCGGGCCCGCTCCCCTGTCTGCGTTTCAGGCTTGTGATGAGAAGGGTGAGGGTGTGCGGAAAATGGTGGTAAAGAGTGCGACAAAAAAGCGTCTGATGGAACTAGGTGTCGAGGAGATTTTCGCCCACAAGTTGGCGACTGACCGAAACATGGACGACATCAAGAAGATGGCGATCGAGGAAGTCGCTCAAGCTGTTGGCCTGGGCAAGGATGATGACCGTTTCGTCACCGTGATGAATGTAATTCGCGAATTGAGCGCTCAGCGCCGTAAGCGCACCAGCCGTAAGGTCACCATCAGGGCCCGCTCGTATGAAGTCGATGATTATGAGGTCGGGTTGACCAAGTTCAACGTGCTTAATCACGAATTGGTGCCGCATCAGGAACTGGTGCCTATCGAGGATGAATTCGAAGCGCTCTCTCCATGGGGTTTGCTGGTGGAGGATGAGGAGGGCGGAGAGACTCGACTCCGCAAGGAATTACTGCCGAAGATTCACATGTCCGACCCGATAATCCAAGTCATCAAGGAAACCGAAGAGAAAGCCGAGATGGAGCAGGTTGGTGAAGATGAGGACTTCACCCCCCGTCCGGCCGGGTGGTTGGCCGACCGAGTTCTCAAAGTGATTCGCAAGAGTCCTTCCGCAGGCGTCACCGTCGCCTATCGACTTATCGTGGAGGGCACGAAGTAGGTGGTCATCATGCAGGAAATCATTCAGTCATTTTTCCGCGAGCGAAGTCTGGTTAACCACCAGATTGCCTCATTCGACGATTGTATCCCCACCGGTGACGGCCGACTTTCCCGAATGGAGAAAATCGTCCGAGCAATCCGTGTCGGAACCGATGAGGAGGTCGACATCGAGGATGGCGGCATAATCAATCTCGACGTTATCGACCAGGACATCGTCGTGCGGATGAAGAATATTCAACTCGGAACTCCAATCATCCGTGAAGCGAATGGCAGCGAGCATGAATCCACTCCGATGGAGTGTCGCCTGCGTAAGTTGACCTACATGTCACCGGTACAGGTTGATTTCACCATCTATCGAAATGGGGTCCCATCACCACCTGAGAAGAGTGTTACCGTGGGTAACCTACCGATAATGGTGCGCAGTCGAAGGTGTAATCTCCATCCTAACCATCTTGCTGGAGACCGGGTGCTGAATCCGAATGTTTCCGAAGAGGACCGCAAGATGGCATTCAAGTTGTGGCGCAGAAATGGCGAAGACCCGCTTGACCCAGGAGGTTATTTCATCATCAACGGAACCGAGAGGGTATTGATTTCGATGGAGGATCTGGCGCCGAATCGGGTTACTGTAGAGTTGAACAAACGCTACAAGAAGAAGACCGAATTAGCCAAGATATTCTCGCAGAAAGAAGGTGTGCGCAAGCCACTTTCAGTAGAGAAGCGCCGTGATGGAATGTTGATGGCGAAAATCAGTACCGCCGGTTCTGCAGTCATTCCGGTCGTACTGTTGATGCGCGCCCTCGGAGTCGAGAACGACCAGGAGATTTTCCAGGCCATCGCGGGCCCGACCGAGACCTTCAAGTACATCGTCGCCAATATCAACGAGGTCAAGGACAATAAGGAATACGAGGTCGAGACCACCGAGGAAGCACACCTCTGGTTGGAGAAGAAATTCGCTCAGGGGCAACAGCGTGAATACCGCGAGGCGCGTGTCATTCAATTGCTCGACCGAGAACTTCTGCCACATCTGGGAGATGGTGAGGAGGACCGCAAGAAGAAGGCGATTTTCCTCGGCCGTATCGTCCGCCAGGTATTGGAGATGGCGATTACCGACCGCCAGCCAAACGATAAGGACCATTATGCCAACAAGCGGGTACGCTTGGCCGGCGACCTATTCGAGGATTTGTTCCGAGTCTCACTGAATGGCTTGGCTCGTGACCTGAAGTACCAACTCGAGCGCCATCACAACCGCAAACGCGAACTGAAGATTCAGTCGTGCCTGCGGCCCGATGTCATGACCTCGAAAATCATGCACGCACTGGCCACCGGAAATTGGGTCGGTGGCCGTAGTGGGGTCAGCCAACTGCTCGACCGCACCACCTATATCGCCACCCTCTCGCACATGCGCCGAGTCACCAGTCCACTGGTTCGCAGTCAACCGCACTTCGAGGCTCGTGACCTGCACCCGACCCAGTGGGGGCGACTATGCCCGAACGAGACCCCCGAGGGGCAGAATTGTGGTCTGGTGAAGAACGCCGCCCAGATGATCGACATCTCAGAGACCGTCGATGAGACCGAGGTCCGTGCGCAATTGGATGAATACGATGTTTTCAAGCCCGACGATTGGACCGATGGCGACAGAGTTCACGTCAACGGTGACATCTATGGAATCCACAAGCGCGGTAAGAGCATGGTTCGCCAGTTCAAGAACGCCCGCCGGCGCGGCGCGATTCGTGCCGAGGTCAGCATCCGCTACGATGCTGATAACAACGATATCTTCATCAATACCGACAAGGGGAGAATTCTCCGCCCTCTCATCATTCTTTATGATGGTGCACCGCGCCTGACCAACGAAGACCTCAGTCTTCTGGAATCAGGTGAGAAGAC
>JAPOGE010000116.1 GCA_028283345.1 Candidatus Poseidoniales archaeon | reverse complement strand
GACAGGTCATCGCCGCCGTTTCATCCTCCAACTCGAAGATGAGATGGCCGTTCTTGGTATTGCGCGGCTCGTTGATGAGGCCAATGGCACAGGCGATATTGTCGAAGCCGGTAAAGGAGCGGCGATTGGCCTGCAATTTGGCGATTTCACCATGTCTGGTCGGCAGGCGCCCGGCGATTATCATCCTGCGGATTCTCTCCAAGCGGCTGTTGAAAAGTGAAATGATGTCGTTCATCTTGCCCTCGGTGATGCTGTTTCCGGTAATGTCGAAGTGCACGCTGATGTCGGTCGACACCTCGGTGGCGGCGAGCGGAAAATCATCGAGGTCGTAATCGGGTAAGCCGTGCAGGCGCACCGGCGCCATCGGCTCGGGTGGATTCATCGGCGCAATCACCCGTCCGACCCGCTGTTTGTCCTCCTGCAGTCCCGGCTGAGACGCTTGCGGCCCGGTATGCTCTCGCTGATGCGGTTCAGGTTCGGGTGGAGGGTCCGCTTCCAGCTCGATTTCATCTGTCTCTTGCCGTGCTTCCTCATCTGAGCTCTCATGATGGGAAATCAGAATCTTCAGTTTGGCAGAATCGAGAATCCCTTTGCCGATGCCGATGTGTGGAGCCCGCGCCAGAACCGCAACCGGGTCGTCCAATTCAAGTAATTCCTGCTTGACCGACTTGTTCACCAGCAGGCCAAGGCCGCGGCACTGGGCAAATATTTCCGGCCAGCGCTCTTCGACCACAAGTACCGACTCAATCCGACCGTCCTTGAAGGTGACCCCGGGCAGAGATGGATTATTGGCTGTAATTTCCGATTTTCTTGTCCGGAAGGTGAGAACTGGACTGAGGGCGAAGCCCGAGGGAAGTGTGAAGTACAGTGAGAAGCAAATGTCCTGAGGTACGAGTAACGAAAAACGCGTATTGATGCTGAGGCCACTCGTACCGGAAAAACGCTCAATTCGCAGGGTAGGAATGTTCGGCGTAGTCTCTTGCCAGCATTCCAATGCATAATGGCAACAGCCTTGCACTCGGATCCAGGTTTTTCCTCTCGGGCGACATATGTGGTGAATTCCACTGTCCGGTCGCCCTCGTGTTATTCCTGCTCAAAGATGGGTGGCTAATCACCTTCGCTCCACTCGACATCGTCGCCGACCGACTCATCCCGACCAGATTCCGACCATACATCACCCTGCCATGGGCCTTTGGTCGCAGCCATCGCTTCCTCAACCACTTTTTGCCGGGCTTTACGCATATTCTTTTCCATTTCCCGGCTCTCTAATTTTCGTTTCTCGTCATCGGCCTTGGCATCGCGGTCGCGTAATTTATCCCATTGTTTGATGGCCGTGCGCAGGGCAAAGGTGACGAATGCGTCCTTATTTTCGGCTCTGGTACCACCGAACAGCGCTTGCTTGACCCGCCTTCCATCGGCGGTCGATACACCGACGTGGACGGTGCCGATCTCCTTGTCGGAATCGTCAGCCTTCGGCCCGGCGATTCCGGTGATCGATATCGCCAGGTCAGCACCCGAGGCCAGTCTCGCACCCTCGGCCATCGCCGCGGCGATGGTGGTGCTGACCGCGCCGTGTTTCTCTATCAGGTCGAGCGGTATTCCCAATTCACTGGCTTTGGCTTCGTTTGAGTAGGTCACCCAACCGTGGCTGACCCATTTGCTCGCCCCGCTGATATCGGTCAGGGTACTGGCGAGTAGCCCACCGGTACAAGATTCAGCTACCGCCATGGTGAATCCGCCCTTGGTCAGGCGGCGAGAAAGGCGGGTGGCCAAGACCGTGGGAGCCTCTTCCATTACAACCGCGTCGCGACCAGAGGTTTTGAGTTTGACCCCCAGTGCGTCCGGAACGAAACATTGGGATTCCAAGGACGCACCGCGAGGAGCCCGCGCCGCAGGCGCATACGAGAGCAAAGCGAAGAGGATCGATTTTGGAAAAACCAATGGAATCCACCAAAATCGCGATTAGATGAGCGTCTGCGACTCGCTAAGCAGGTTGAGCCAGCGTCAACAAGAGTACTGCGGACAGACGCTAGTGCATAAACCGTTGTCGTCATAAACCAAGTGCCCCCACGGGAGGTTCACGGGCTTGTGGTCTAGCGGTTATGACGTCACCCTTACAAGGTGAATATCACCAGTTCAAATCTGGTCAGGCCCACTTTACATCTCATCGCGTTTAGCGTGGACAGGCCAAATCTACAACCTTGACATTTAGCGTGGCTATAAGTCAGGCTTTCAGGTCCGAGCCGGCGAGTTTCTCGCCCATTCCCAATAATGTGAAGCCCAGAGACTCCCACCTCGCTCGATCTCCCAGCCCTACCCCGCCAACCGGAACAAAGGTGATGTCCGGATGATTCACTTGGCATTGACTCAGGGTTTCCTCATCCCAATCATGTTCTGCGTGAAACAGTTTGACCGCTCGCGCCCCGGCGGCTACGGCCTTGGCGACTTGGTCAAGGTCAGCCGCCCCGACCACCGGTAACATCTGCAAGTTCTCTGCCACCGCTATCATATCCTCGGGGAAATTCGCCGCCAGGCAGAATACCGCCCCGTGGGAATTCGCCTCTGGTAATTGTTCCAAGGGTCTGCTCACAGTTCCCACACCGAGCAGGATATCGGGTGGTAATTCGGCCCGAAGGCGTTGTAATGTGGCAAAAGCAGAGGTACTATCGAGGGTTATCTCGAGTGCGGTGATTCCCGCTGTGACCAACTCTTTCGCTCTCTCCACCATCAGATCTGGTTTCGTACCACGTAAGATTGCGATGGTTTTGGCAGATTTCAGGCGTTCGAGAGTGGCGTCGGTGAAATCTCCGTCGAGTTGAGACTTGGTGATGGTCGAAAGGTCTCCGGGTGAGGTCTGCACCAAGGCGGCATATCTGTCGGCGCGAATCAGGTTATCCTCAAGCGCCATGTCGTCTAGCATGCCGTCGAGAAGTGCGGCCAGCCAGGCATCGCCACCACCCAATGGCTCGACCGGACACTGCGAAGTGGGAGTTTCCCGGGTACTCACCACGCCATCAGGTCCAGCGACCGTCGACCAGCGTGATTGTGAGCCATCCGGCTGAGGTTGTTTCACCGTGCAAGCCACCCAGGTGACCAGCCAGCGCGAGCGCACCGCTTCGACCATTTCCTCGATCGTTGGAGTGCCATTGAGCAATCCACTCTTGCGGTTGATGTTCTCAAGGTCGGACTCGGACAGGGTGAGGAGATGAATTTTCCTCAGATGCGGCTCGACCACCCTCCACAATTCATCCCATTCCCCCAATCCGGAACGGTGATTGAAATCGAGGCTGATCTTGATGCCGTCGAGTTCGGCAGTGGCTAACGCCGTCGACCAAACCCCTCTTGGCAGGTTCCCCAACAGGGGGGTTATTCCCGTAAGGTGTAACCACTTGGCGCCGCCTAGGAGTTGGCGCAGTGAGGGCTTGAACATGGTGTGAGAAAGGTTGGCAAAGGCGGAATCAGCACGCTGGTATTCGACCTTTGAGGTGGCGTGATCAACTGAGTATTCGCCGCTCGAGTACTGCGGTAGAATCACCACCGAAGTGGTATCGACGCCGGCCCGGCTTGCCTCATCGAGGATTCGCCATCCGGCAGCATCGTCGCCGACAGCCGAGAGCCATCTGGCTTTCCGGCCGAGTTGTGCCAAGGCGACGGCGACATTCAGTTCGGCACCGCCGACAGTCTGTAATCGTCCGGCGGTGCTATCCACAGTTCGAAGCATCGCTTCACCCAATGTGACGACTTCGACCATCCTATCGACGCGGCCAAGCGGTCTCAGACCTTGAACCTTAGAAGGGCGACCGCACCACCGAATGAGGCCAATTGTGCACCCGAATCATGCTCGGTCGAGCATTGTAGCCACCGTGCCCCGATATCATCGAGTTCGTCCAACCAATCAGGCCAGGCCCGCCCGCCGATGCTGGCATCATCCTCGCGCAGAAGGTCAGCGGTGATGAGTAACATCTCAATCGCCCCCTGCTGCATCGCCAAAACCAATTCGGCCTCGCCATAGGCGACCGCACCATCGGTGCCCATCCGTCGCCAGACCTGCTCGAGCAGGCCGATTTCCTTGACCAGGGAATGTCCCGACATGATATTATCAGCCAATCCCTCAGCCAGCACCTCGTTGGCAGCAGCCCGCCCACCGATTGAGGTGGCGACACTTGAAATTGGTCGGCTGACACCATCGGCCCGCATCAACTCCAGCAGTTGGTCGCGCGCCAACCCCGGCCCACCGAGGATGAGGGGAACCTCGTCGTCAAGTTGTAAATCGATATCTTTGCCGAGGTTACGCAAGAAACTCGTCCGCACATCATCATTTGCCTGACTGATGTATTTTCCCCCACCGCGCATCGTCCATTGGTGTACCTCGCGGATGCCGTGATTGGCGACTTCGTAGAGTATGACCTCATCGCTCTCGACCGCGGCGATGGCAATTCTCGGTTTTCCCCCGGCCGCGACCGCATCGTCGAGCAGTCGATGGTCTTCGGTTGGGAATCCCGCCAGACTGCGCAGTTCAATCTCATCTCCGGCGCCGACCAGATGGGTGTGGTGGCTGCCTTTGTCGACCTTCGCTTGCTCGATTATTCCATGAACCCGTAAAGTGTCCGAGAATGACCGATATTCGGTATTCTCGATATTGAGTAGAATCCACATCTTCTTGCGCTCAGCGGCCTTTGCTCTACCTCCTTCAATCCCTCCGGTGCTCTGGTCTCGCCGCTCGCCGAGCATTCCGAACTGCTTACCCTTGCGGCA
>JAPOGE010000115.1 GCA_028283345.1 Candidatus Poseidoniales archaeon | reverse complement strand
ATATTCAAATCGGAGTGTGGGTCGGATGGCTATCTTGGTTCATTCTGCCGATGCTAATCCCACAGGGTATCTCTGCCAGTGCAAGAAGTGGGATATGGGGTGGCTTCATTTCTATATTCTGGACACTTGGATTGCTGTTCTGTGTGGGACTTATCGTCTTAATCATCCGCTTGGTAGCCTCGTGGGGCGGGCCGATATCACGCGCCTTTGGCAAGCATGGCCAACCCGAATTCGCCCGCTTCCTCGGTCTGTTGATGATCCCCATGGGGGCATGGATGTTGATTCACGGCATCCTCGGCCTAACCACCAGAGGAATTATCTGACGGATTGATTGATAGTCTTAGACTAGATAATACATCGCTATGGCGAAAAGTCTACCGATTAAATGGAGTGCAAGTCGAGCCAACCTGCTGAGTGCCTGTGCCCGCAGATATGCCCTGCAATATGTCCTTGGGAAAGAGGATGAGAGTGAACTCTATGACCGCCCATCAAAGTTGGTCATCGACCAAGGCCGTTGGCGCCCACCGCGCGATCTGATGGTATTGACCACCAAGGATGTCCTGCGGCAAAGACTGATTGAAGCAGCAAATGGAGTCTTGTGGTCACACGATGCGATGGAAGCCACGCTGGAGCGGAAACTGAAGCAGAGAATCACCGAACAACGCGGCCAGCAGGAACATCTCGCCCGGCGGATGGGCTGGGACAAGATTCCCCAACGGCGCCTCGGTAAGGCCAAGTTGACCGAACTGGTCAACGATGGCATGGAGCGTCTGGTCGCGGCTGAAGCGCATCCACTGCTTTGCCGCATTCTCAAAGGTGCACGGGATACCGAATGGCTGGTACCCAATAGTCTGCAAACCGTAGATGTAGATGGCAACAAAATCTACGCCGCACCGGACCTGATAATTCGCGAAGGTCGGAAATGGCGCTTGGTGCGCTTTTCCGGCGATATCTTCTGGCGCAAGCCGAGCGCGTTGCGACGGGTTGAGCTCAATGCCATGCTATTGTGGGCGCAGGAATCGGAGGGATTGCCGAATTCACCGCGCAAGTACAAGATTTCGCGACTCGGTTGGAATGATGGACATTGGGTTCTGTGGTCACAGCAGGGCAGTGTCAAAGCTCGCCACGAGGTGAAGAAACTCATCGCCAACGATGTCGCAAGTATGCGCCAGGTGAGCCGTACGATGGGCCCGGCTAGAGATGTCGACAAACTGGCCTATGCCCAGCAGATGTGGCGCTGTCGAAAATGCCCGTATCGCTGGACCTGCCAAGGTGCCAGTAATCCGATTCGCGCCCGCCTCAAGCAAGAGGCGGTGGAAGTCGCGAATTCACGTTCACAATTGGCTGAGTAAGTCGTTCAAGACTTGCGCCGGGTCACTAGCCATCGTGACCGCTGAGGCGAGTAGGACACCGGCTGCACCAAGTTCGATCGCACATGCCACATCGGCACCAGAGTTAACCCCAGCACCGCACAGAACCTTGACCGAGGGATTTACCGACCGCACCAACTCAACAGTACCAGATACGATCGTCGGGTCAGCTGTGGTCACCGAAATATCTCCACCAATTAGTTCGGGTGGCTCTATCGCAACATAATCGGGAGAAAGCGCGGCCAATGCCGAAGCCTCATCGAGGTCTGCCGCACAGGCGCAGACACCGATTCGATGGTCGATTATCGTCAACAATTCGGCCACATGGCTGAGGTCAACCTTATTCTCGGCGTGATTTATCAGCGTCCCGAGCGCACCGTGCTCAATCGCCGTGCCCGGGTGCAACCGGCCGGTATTGGAGCCGAAACCGATTGGATCGAGATGCTGCGTCCAGACCTCGATATTCTCTACCGCGGCGGCGACCACGGATAGGTCGAAGGCAGATACCGCAAGCACCAGACGGGCGCCACGAGAATTCAATGAATCCATGATGCGAGCCAATTCCAAGGCACCATGACCCTGACTGGATTGGTAGGTCTTGGCATTGACAATCAGCAATGGTGCGGACATATTACTCCGATTCCATGGTCGCACTTGAGCATGACCCCATCCTATCGTCCGGGTATTGTTCCGGACAATAGTGGTCATGCCGCAGAGCAGGGTAGTTCGGTCGGGAGGTTGGTCTAATCGGTGAGCGGCCAAACCCCGCCATCTTGAATATGATCTTCGGGAATCACCGAATCATAATCAATGACCACATTCGACAATTTAGCCCGCGCCCCGATGACGGCGCGCTTGCCGACCAAACAACTGCTGATTGCAGCCCCCTCACCGACGCATGAATCCTCGAGTAGAGAAGAATGGGAAACTGTTGTCGCATCGGCGATTATCGCACGGTCATCGAGGGCTGAAAAATCAATCCTCGCGCCTTCAGCGATACTGACGCCATCACCAGCCCACGATGAGTCGGGAATACCGCCACCGTGCCGCCAGCGTTTTCTGGTCAGGCAGACCTCCATCGCCTCAATCCACGATAACGGGGTTCCGGCATCGACGAACCAGCCCTCGAAGGGAAAGCCACTGAGTTGGCCTTCGGCCGCCAAACCAGGGTAGACATCGCGCTCGATACTGTGGGCGCCTTCGGGCATTCGGGTGAATATCTCGGGCTCAAGAATGTAAGCCCCGGCGTTGATGAGATTGGAGAAGGCTTCCTCTCGGGTCGGCTTTTCCATGAATCGGCTGATTCGGCCATCATCCCCCAGGTCGGCGATGCCAAAGCGAGTCGGGTCTTCCACCTCCCACAGGGAAATACTTCCGATACCACCATGAGAGCGGTGAAACTCCAGCATCTCACCAAGATCTACACTGGAGACCAAGTCACCGTTGAGAACGACGAAGGTTCCGTTGATGTAGGGCTGGCAATTATGAATCGCGCCGCCGGTACCCAGCGGCTCGAATTCCTCGACGATGCGGACCGGATAGGGTAATTCGATGGTGGCGAAATGCTCGCGCATCTGTTCGATTCCATAACCGGCGGCGACCAGCACCTCGTCGACCAACTCATCGTCCAAAGCCTCGACCACTCGTTCCAGCAGGGTACGGCCGACCAACGGCAGGAGCGGCTTGGCGCAATGGTTCGTCCACGGCCGCAATCGAGTACCGAAACCTCCGGCGAGAACGATGACCTGAACGCCCATATTCGGGGCGAAGCACCGCCCCTTCATGTGCTTGCCCCTTCAATATCGAGTGATGGCCTCATCGCGACATTGAAAGACAGACCTACGCTCGGCTGAGCGAAAGACATGAACATCCACGAGTACCAGGGAAAGCAACTCTTCGCCGAGCACGGTATTCACGTTCAACGCGGCATCCACGTCACGACCCCGGAGGATGCTGGGGCGGCTTGGGATGAACTGGGGGTGAGTCTGGTCGCGGTCAAGAGCCAGATTCATGCCGGCGGGCGCGGCAAAGGTGAGCTGGTTGACCCGACTAGCCGAGATACCGTATTGCAAGGAGGGGTGCACCTCGCCCGTAGTCGAAATGAGGTGGTCGACTTTGCTGGCGCAATGCTGGGCAACATGCTCGTGACCAAGCAGAGCGGGGCTTGTGGAAAATTAGTACAGAATCTATATATCGAGTCGGGTTGTGATATTGCTCACGAATATTATCTCGCATTGCTGGTCGACCGTGAGGCCAAATCAGTGCTGATAATGGCCTCGACCGAAGGCGGTATGGAGATCGAGGAGGTCGCCGCATCGACCCCCGAGAAGATACACAAGATCTGGGTCGACCCGACAACCGGCCTGCTCGGATTCCAGGCCCGTAATCTAGCGGCTGACCTCGGACTAGGGAAAGTGGCCGGACGCTCGTTCGCAAAGATGCTGTTCTCGCTCTACAACCTCTTCGTCAACAAGGATTGCTCGATGGTCGAAATCAATCCATTGGTGCGCACCAATGATGATGAAATGGTGGCCTTGGATGCCAAGATAGGCTTCGATGACAACGCTGATTTTCGTCACCAAGATATTTTTTCCGGCCTGCGCGACATATCCGAGGAAGAGCCGGCCGAGGTCAGGGCGAAAGAAGCCGACCTATCGTATGTGAAATTGGACGGTGAAATCGGATGTCTGGTCAACGGTGCAGGGCTGGCGATGGCGACCATGGACGTCATCAAACTGTATGGTGGCGAGCCAGCTAACTTTCTCGATGTCGGCGGTGGTGCCGATGAAGAGCAGGTGAAAACCGCGTTTTCGATTATTCTTGAAGACCAGAATGTGAAAGGGGTGTTGGTCAACATATTCGGTGGGATAATGCGCTGTGATATCATCGCCAGAGGCATCATCGAGGCGACTGAATCCTTGGAATTGGAGGTTCCATTGGTGGTTCGTCTCTCGGGTACAAATTTCGAGCAAGGACGCAAGATTCTGAAAGCCTCGACCCTGAATATCCACAGTGTCGATAATCTGGCGCAAGGGGCGCAGAAAATCGTCGCCCTTATCGGAGGTGAGCAGTGATGGGAATATGGATTGAGGAGAATGCCAAAGTCCTGGTGCAGGGAATCACCGGCAATCAAGGGATGTTCCACGCCACCAAGATGGTCGAATACGGCACCGACATCGTCGGTGGCGTCACCCCGGGAAAAGGTGGGCAGACGGTTGACCTGGGGGGTGTTTCTGCACCGGTATTTGACAGCATGGTCGAGGCTTTGGCCGCAACCGGTGCCGATGCCAGCGTCATCTACGTGCCTCCGCCATTCGCCGGCGAGGCGATAATGGAGGCCGCCGACGCCTTTGCCGGCGGCGGAGAGGGTGTCATCATCTGTATCACCGAAGGCGTTCCAATCCTCGACATGGT
>JAPOGE010000114.1 GCA_028283345.1 Candidatus Poseidoniales archaeon | reverse complement strand
GGCGAAATGCTTCACCGTCATCTCATGGAAGTTATGCTCAATGAGCCAGACATCGCGCGCTCCCCCCTTGGTCCAGAACGGCGTGCCATTATCCCCTTGCGAGTTGAAGCGGGGGTCGTTATCGGTGAATTCAGATTGTACCAGCCACAGGCCTTGGATTCCATAGGCATCGATGGCGTTATCAGAGAAGCCACGGAATGACAGGTTCCACATCAGCCCGTCGCTGGCCAGAGAGGTGGCCTTGATGCCGTCCTCAGCACCGCCGATGATGGTGGAATTGCTCCAGATGATGTGGTGCGCCGACCACTGGATACAGGTTGGATTGCCGCAACCCATGACGTTGATATTCTCGATGATGAGATGGTCGCCACGGATGAGTATCGCATCGACAGCCTCCCAGTCCTGCATGTAGCCCTGCACATCATTCGGCAGGTAGGGTTCGGCATCGACACCGGCATCCCACCACACTTCTTCGCCGACCGCGGCACGAATTCGCAGTGGCGCCGTCTCGGTTCCATTGATCGATAGACCGATTCCGCCACCATTCAGCAGCCCGCCGGTATTCTTGCTCACCCCGAGGTCGTAGGTGCCGGCATGGAACAGAATCTCGTCGCCGGGTTGAATAGAGACATTTTCCAGACCCTGCAATGATGAGAGCGGGCCACTGCCGCCATCACAGGTCACTGCAAGGCCATCATTAGAGTCATCAGCACATGGTTCACCCACCGCCAGATGGTAGGTCGTGCCACTAACCGGGAGGGCCATCCATTGCGAGAAATGACTCGGCACCTCAGGGGGTAACTCAAGTGAGCCATTGGTCGGTGGAGGTGGGGGGTTTTGATACTCACAACTACCGTCATCCTGGTTAGCCTCAGCCGCATAATTAGTGGCATTTTCATCCGTACATCCGGCGACTGGGGGTGGAGGAGTGATCTCAAATTCACAACTGCCGTCATCTTCATTTGCATCAGCATCAAAATTTGTGGCGTTCGCGTCAATACAGCCGAGGACTATTGCCGGGTCACCGTTTCCTCCTCCATCACCTCCTCCGAAGCACCCTGATGACAATAATGCGAGGGCGATGATGGCACAGGTCACGGTTCTGTCCATGCTAATCGAGTGCCGTAGTAGTGATATTATCTCTTCCCCGGCACATGACCTTGAGTGTGAAAGGTTGAGAGTGGGGGTGAACAAATGCTGACCTAGCATTGGTTAGTCCACTCGTAAGCACCGATGTCAGGAGAGCCATTGCGACTGCAACCGTCGACATCGAATTCGACCCCTACCTCGGGGCCGACGTCGATGGCCGCACTGGCGGCCAGGAGATGGAAGTCATTTCCCATCGAGTAACTGAACAGCGGCTCGCCATCGCTATCGTTGCCGCCATCGGTCGTGTTATCAACAATCGGATTATTCCCGTCATCCGGGTCATCAGATGTTTTCGGCGGCTCATTCACGCTATCTTCTTCGAGTATCCCAAAACAACCCGAGGCCAGCAGTATCCCGGCCAGCAGGCATGCGAGCAGTCGTCGTGCGGTGGCCATCATGCGGCGATGCGGCTGGCGGGCTTCAATCATCCCTCACCGGTTCATACCGCTGCGAGTTAAGATAACAGGAAGAACCTCATCCGACACCGGAGCCGAGTATGATGACCGAGAGTTTGGAGTTGGTTGAGCGCCAATCCGGTGAGAGCCGTCAGGGGATTGAGGATGCCGAGTCGAAACGGAAATTCTTTGCCGCCGCCGGTGGAACTGTTTTCGCCGCCCTGTGTTGCTTCACCCCGATGCTGGTGTTGACCCTGGCCGCCGTGGGTGTCAGTGCCTTCACCCCATATCTCGATTTCGTGCTATTTCCGGCGATGGCGATTTTTGGGACCATCACGGTTCTGTCCTGGCGCCGTTGGCGCGCTTCCATCTGTGTCGACGCACCATCACCAGCGCCAGAATAAATCCGATAATCGCCTCGATGAAGGTGAATCCGGGCAGGGGGAAGCCTGCACCACCATCGTCATCCTGGCCGGTGATGTTGCCTTCTCCACCGCTCTCGTTGGCAGTAGAGTTAGTCCCTGAATCGGGTGGCGGGTCTGATTCTCCCGGCTCCAATACAAACTCGATGACCCATTCATCGGGACTGAGTCCGACACAGTCCCTCACCCCACCATCATTGGGATTACAGTAGGATAAATCAGCTTTGAATGTGCCATTCTGGGGTGCTGGTTGGCCGTAGGATTCGGCCCACAGGAAATGTAAGGTGATTCCCCGTCTCCCTTCTTCCAGTTGTGACCGGTCGACCTCTTTGAGGCTCGTGTCCATTCCACCTTCGCCATCGACATCCAACATCACCTCGAAAAACCATCCCTCTCTGTATATCGGGCCGTCATCGAAGGTGTAGTCAGCACTGAAGGTGAATGCTGCGGTATCATTGCTTCCGGTAATCAGGTCAGGCGCGGTGACCCACCATTCGGATGAGGGGCCTTCCAGATAGGAGTCGTGCCCCTGGCCCCACAGGAATTCAAAGGTCGAGTCCCCGGCTGGAGACTCAAAGGTGAATGACCTGACGCTCAAGGTGATCTCAAAGGTGTTTCCCGCTGCAAAAGTGATCTCGAAATCCTCGAGGTCGAGGTCGACGTAGAGAGTATCCTCGCCCTGCATGAAAACCTGTCCCATCGATTTCTCGGTGGTCGTACGGGGGTTGCCCACGGCCATCTCGACCGCGACATCCATCTGCGCCGAGGCCGCATTCTCCAAGCGGTAATCGATGACGAAATCCCACGAACTTGTATCCTCATCGGGCAGATTACCAAAGATGTATCCTGATTGTCGAGCGTACGTAGTCCATTGTGCGACCTCTATCCAGTCATCCTGCGTTGCGCTGGTCGGGACCTCGACGCTCCATTCTCCCAGGGCCGCCTGTTCGCTTACCGTCATACCACCGGAATCAGCCTCTCCCTTCAGATAGAGAATGAATTCATCCGGCGGCGCGCGCGTCGCGAATGGGAAGGATTCGGCTTGTACGGGAGCCGCGCTCATCAGAAGGAAGAAGGAGATGAGGAGAACGAGTCGCACGTGAGTTGTAGGCAATCGTGTATTATAACTGTAGCCTAGAGGTTTTCGCCGAAAAACTCCGAACAACCTTTCCCCCCGAACAGACTTGCCTGACCGGGAGCGCTCATGCTGAAACTCCAGGCGACCACAGTCTGATGCAGACGTGTCTCGACTTTTGCACTCGCCTTTCCCTCTCGGTGGTGAGCGCTGGACTGAGCCACTGAGTGGCGAGGGAAGTGCGAAGTACGAAAGAAAGCGATTGTCCTGAGGCGCGAGAACCAACATAGGCGTTTCAATGCAAAGGGCTCGTGCCGTTATACATAAGTACTACATTTTCATGTTCGGTCGCCCTCACATCGTAGTGGCCTTCGCCTTCGATAGATTGAAGGTCAGACACCCCCTAGTGGGCCTACATGATGGAATTCAGAATAACCTTGGAAGATGAGCCCGGCTCCCTGGCAGACCATTGCGAAGTAATAGCGGCAGCAGGAGTGAACATCCTCGCGGTGGTCGCAATCGGTGGAGATTCTCCCTCTGTGGCAATACTGACCGATAATCAGGATGCCACCAAGGCCGCCCTCGATGAAATGGGTGCAGAATATACCGTCGCCGAGTTGAAGTCGGCGACCCTCGATAACGAACCAGGTGCCCTGGCTTCCTTCACCCGAGGTCTGGGGAACTCGGAAATCAATCTCAAGTCGCTTTATGTGATGTCGATAAGCGAACATAATGCTACCATCGGTTACACCACCGATTAAGCGTGAAGGTAACTGGGATTCAAATTCAGGCACGGCCTTCGCTCAAGCGGCCAAGATTCTTACAACTCTTCCAAGTAAGGGTTTGGTTGAGATTCGCTTGTCCACCGCTCCCATGCTCTTCGGTATTCGTTTCCGGCCTGCGGTGATGTTCGGTCGCCCTCACAACCGAGATATACCCCCCCCTTGCCACGATGAACCATGCACCTCGCAAAAGCGGCTTTGCTGGTGTTGCTGATGTTGAGCACTCCACTGGCCGGGTGCTTCGGTGCTGAACAGTCGCCGCTCACTCCCTCGCTGGATATATCCGAGGAGGATAATCCGACCACCGCCATCCGTGGCCAGATTTACACCTTGACGGTCAAATCCAATGTTGAATGGACGGTGAACCGCAGTGACGGCGCCTTTTTCGTCGATGAATTCGGGGTCTTTAGAGATGGGTTGAATATCACCTTGCCGGCCAATGTCAGCACCTTGGACCTCCTGATTCTCGATACCGAGTTGGCCAGCCTTGACCTTGCGGTCGCAGCCGGGGGATTGGCCTGGAATACCACCCTGGAATTACAGGACAGCACCGATATGATGCTGGTCGATGGCCGGCGTGCCTTCGACACCATCGACATGCTGACCACCTCGTACAACAATCGCTGGTGCGCCTCGGCCTCGATCCATGACAGCGGGGCGAATTATTTGGCCGCGGCCGAGGCGATGAAGGCTGAATGGGAGACCTATGGCTTCGATCATGTCGAGGTCACCGACTATGCCGACGACCCTGACCAGCGTAACGTGGTCGGCTACAAATACGGCCGACTATATCCAGACCAGTACATCGTCATCGGCGGCCATTTCGATGTCGCCTATGCATTCACTCCACCTGGTGGAGGAACCAGTGAAGGTGCCAATGACGACACCAGTGGCTCGACCGTGAGTATGGAGATGGCGCAGGCGCTGGCCAGTCGAGAGTGGGACCACACCGTAGTTGCAGCCTTGTGGGCATGTGAGGAAGAGGGCCTGAAGGGGAGTTCGGCAT
>JAPOGE010000113.1 GCA_028283345.1 Candidatus Poseidoniales archaeon | reverse complement strand
GATATCCAAGCCGACGTCCTGTGGCGCGTTGGAGTGGAATTGAACATTGATGTCGTGCAGGGTCGGAGTATAGGCCTTACTGCCACCCGGGGTGAATCTGACGGTCACGTATACATATGACGAGGCCTGCACCAAAGTTTTGGTATCACCGGAATTTGCCCAATACTGCACATTTGAAGATTGCCCGTTAATACCTATTTCGACGCTTAGCGACGACCCCCCCGGGGTCGAAGAATTCCACCAGATCGTCGCCGCCACCGGTTTCAAGACATTGTTGTTTGAACGGACGTAATAGTACCCACTATTGACGTATGTATCGACATAGGTCAAGGTAATCATATCCAGTACCGGGGTCTGGGTGGAGGTACCATTCAGGAATACGCGGGCGACCAGTTGATTCCCGGCTTGAGCAAAGTTGACGGTAGTGCCTAAACTTGCAGAATACCAGGTACCGCCATTATCCACTGACAACTCATATTCAATCGAAGTATTATCGGGAATATGTGCGATTGCCGCGGTGATGGTCACCGCATTGATGGTCGAAGAAAGTGTGTTGGTAACCCCCTCTACCACCGCGGTTGTGGTCAAAACCCCTCGCTCTTGATGGGTCACGCCACTGCCGACGAGCACCAGTTTCTTCGACGAAGCCGAGCAGGATGGCTGGTAAAAGCAGGTATAACCATAGGTACCATCCCGCATATTCTCCAGACCATAATGTCCCTGACTGTTGAAGTTGATCGAGCCGAGATGCTCAGACCATCCACTACCGATATCGAAAAAATGGTGACGACCGATATTTGATACGTAGGTATTGGTCGTTATCCTGTCGCCTTCGACCACCAAGCCGGCGGCCTGCCCGGGGAAATTGGTATTTGAGCCCAAGGTATAGGTCACATTGGCGGTGGTCGGAAACATTCGGCTCACCTGCCAGACATAGTGATTATAACTTGGAAACGTCTGGTCATAAACAAAGAGATAGAGGTCATTAGTGACCGGGTCGACAGAGATTCCCGAGGGGTAATATGGACTATTAAGAGACCAATATTGGCTACAACTCCAATCTCCATTACTAGAAATAATCCATTTAGAAATATAGCGGTACGAGTATGATACAAGCCAAACTGTGTTATCGCCGTCTGAGGTTGCATCATTGGTGTAGTAAATCACTGAAGAAATACAACTACCATATGAAATGCTGGCATTACCAATATGGCTGCCAGTGGTCGAGTTATAACGCTGAATCTTCGGGATGTTGCCAAGAGAATTGGAAGTCCGCATCATCACATGAATCTCGTCGCCGAGGTTAACCAATGGCCCAGGATAATTCCAATTGACATTCGTGGGTGATGCAAGCGATTTCTTCGCCGGTTGGTAGGTTACGCCCTTGAATCCCTGGTCGGACAGGGCTATGAACTGGCCGGTGGTATTTTGCATCGCATCACCGATATCGCCGATATGTGTAGACGACGAAAAAGTCGAGGTGCGGTCGGTTGGCTGAGTCTTCAAATGGACCTCACCATTCTCAACTTCCAAGTTTGTGCGGTATCCGTATGACAGCCCAGGCGGCTGGCCCGACCAGGTACCAGACCCAGCCCCACCGAAGTCGCTATCCGAAGTCAGATTCGACCAGGTCGAGGTCGATGCTCGCCCTTCCAAATCGAATGTGGCTTGGGTCACATAGGCTCCGTAAGGAATCGTGATATCGCCGGCCGAGCCCACCCCAGTACCCGTGAAAGTGTGCTCATACGAAGTCGTGCCGTCTTTGAATTGGGTCTCTATCGTCACCGCGGCAGCGAGCGGGGATAATGATGAGACCACGAACAGGATGACAAGGGATAATGCCATTCTACTCCTCCAAGCCATGGTAATCCCAGCCGCGACTGGATAATCTCGCATTTGAACATATCCGTGATAGGTCAGAGTCCCTATTGGGACTCATAGGCTATTTTTCGCACCGATGGGATTAGGAAAAAGGTAATTCCGATGACGCTCTGCGGGTAGCGATGGCGAGAAGTGGTGGAAAAGGTTTGCGAAAAAATGCTGCCGATTGGTGGGCTGGCAAGCGCGACAGCCATTTGGTAATTCTCTCAACTATTTTTGCCGCCTGTTGTGTACTACTGGTCGCGGCGTTGGCACAGTTTCTCTTCCTACAGGATGTCGAGGGCTTCGCTGATTACACCGGCCCAGCATGGGGCCTGCTCGTGATTGCCAGCCTCGTCGCCATCTTCATCGGCCCAGAGTTCTTCCATTATGTCGCCCAGCGCGGCATCCTGATGGAGGCCTTGGCATTGGACTCGCGTTCCGAGATACATAAGGTTCGCGCCGAGGCCGAAACGGCGGCACGGCTTCTGGGAAGTGGTGCTGAAGAACGCCTGAACAAACACCTCTCTAGTCTCGGACTTAAGAAGATGCGCCGCTGAGGGTGTTTCACCCATGTCATCCTCAGCCAGTGATAGTGCCGGATGGATTCTCCTCCGTGAGGTTGTCCTGGCGTTGGGAATGATCGGCCTGCTTATCACCGGTTTGTGGATACACACCGATTCGATGCCGCCACTGGTCGTGGTCGAGTCGGATTCGATGATTCACGATGCGGCTGGAGAGGTCGGCTCTATCGATGCCGGTGACCTGATTCTCGTCCATTCGGTCGCAGCCGATAAAATCATCACCTTTGCCGAGGCAACCGAGACCGGCAATCCGCACTATGAATACTCATCACACGGCATGTATGGTGACGTGATAATCTACCAGAAGAATGGTGTCGAGGGCACGCCGATAATCCATCGTGCGATACTCAAGGCGGTTGCAAATGCCACCGTATCCCCGACCAATCGAGAAAGCCAATCCTGCCCGAGCGGCGCCTCTTGGGACGACGTCTCCATCGACCGAGATGGCGAGGTCGGAACCTGCGTTTTGACCTGGGATGTAGCGGGAACTTCGCTGGTGAACGTCGATAATATCACCTGGCACTTTGATGGTAGCGATACCGGATTGTATCCATGCGACCGTAATTCCGGCTTCAACCACGCTGGAATCATCGAGGATCATCTGGTCATCAACCAGTGGGATCCGGGGCATGCCGGTATCATCACTCTCGGTGATAATAACCGCTGTTCAGTTGACCAAGGAGCAAATGCCGCACCCGGTTCAAGCGGTCTGTTCACCGCAGGGGGGCAGGTCGGAGCGGTGCAGGATGATTGGTTGGTCGGTGTCGCCGGCCAAGAGATACCATGGCTCGGTTCGGTCAAATTAGCCTTGTCGGGAGGTGAGCCCGGAACCTATTACGTCCCGACTTCATCTTGGGTCGGTCTATTCGTCAGCATCGGCATCCTGCTGGCATTGCCCTTTGTTCTCGAGCCACTGGCTCGGGTGGTGTTGGTCACCAGTCCCGAAATCGATGAGGCAAAGCGTGAAGAGGCCATCTCAACCGTTGCCAAGACCCTTCTGGATGAGGAATAGCACGGCGACCGGGCGAATGGAATCGTATCGTATGTCGCCGGATAGGAAAAACGCACGAATGCGAGTGCAAGGCTGTTGCCATGAGGAAATAATATGCAGGCAAGAGACTTAGCCGAGGGTTCGGAGTTTTTTCGGTTCAGATAGTCTAGACCGGCCAATCAAAGGCCACTAGGATTCGCTTTCAGGCTCGGCCTTCGGTTATTTGCCACGTTGTCGATCTAGGGCTTCGTCCATGGTCAGGCGCCCGACCGCCACCGATTTGGCGAGTTTGCTTGAAATGGTGATATTTCCCTCGCTCATTCGCCGGCTGCGACGTTGTAATTCACGTAATTCACCTTCGGCTGGTGAAACCGGTTGGCGATGGTTGATCCGCACCCCGTCGATCAGGGCAATACGGGTGGCAGCGGCGTGATGATGATGGCGGGAAATCCCGCGCGAAGTTCTCCGCTCATCGACGAATTCAACCGCCAGACCTCGAACCAGACAGCAATTGGAAATTCGATTTCGCAAAGTGGTCGACCCGTCACCTATACGGGCGATCAAGCGGTCGTGCTGAATTCCGGTGGCAATCGCCTCGATGTGGTCAGCCACATCGTCGACCATCTCCAGTTGTGCCACTCCGACCAGCACCCCATCGGCCAACCAGGCTAAGCCTGGACGGGGACCGGGATCGACCCCGAACACCAATACAACGGTAGGCCCGAGGCCATTGAGCAGGTGGAAGGCCCTCTCGACCGCCAACTCGATGGTATTCTCGGTGGCGGCGACTCCTTGGCCTTCCTGGCAAGAATCGACCTCGGCCACCGATGCAAGCCATACGCTCTCATCATGAGGAAGCGGATCGTCTGGATGAAGTTGCACACAGGGGATTTTTCGCCGCTGAATGACACCGATCAATCGCCATGCCAAGCGAAAGTCCGAGGTTCGGACGACCAAGTGCTCCACGACAGGGGGGTAGTGGTGGAGACCTTTGAACTATCTCAGTCCAAGGGGTGAGAAATCAGCAATTTGCTCAGTGGCAGGGGAGGAAAACCCGCAAACGCCACTCGAAGTACGTGTAACCACCGCTTTCACTAAGAGCAATAGCAGTCCGATGGCCAATGATGTCGAGCGGCTATGAACGTGAACTCCGGGCTGTTCTCGCCGGCTCGCCGGATGGTGTGCGTGCGGTCACCAGGTCGTGTACCGAACTGGAAAAGGCGCGTGCCATGCTGGTCATACAACGCCCATTCCTGGTGGTGCGAGCGGCCGGCAGCGGAATGGAAGGAAGTGGCGATATCCTCGCCTTGCGCGGTGACCTGTGTTTTCCCATCGAAGTCAAGACCACCAAGAGCAAGAAACTCTACCTCAGTGGGCGCACCCGAACTCAATTCAATGCGATGCAAGCCGAAGGTGAGCGCTGTCATCTGATGCCGTTATACGCGCAGCGCCTGAAAGGTGTGCGCGGTGATTCGTGGCGTATCTTCAGGG
>JAPOGE010000112.1 GCA_028283345.1 Candidatus Poseidoniales archaeon | reverse complement strand
AGAATTACAACCGCTCGCACCTCACCTCACCACATCTGGGGAAGAGCCGACTTATAGCCGCACATTATTGCGCTTTGGCATCACCCAGCCCGAGGATTTTCCATCGATGAACCCATTCCTCGAGAAACTCGAGGATGACCTATCTCCCTTCACCAATCTGACCAAGGGGGATTTCCGGGTACGTGGCAACCTCAACTCAGCCCTCAACGATGAAGATTATCCGGTCTCCTGGGTGATGTGGACCGGCCGGCCGATAACCCGTTTCGTCGCCGCCGACGCGATGCAGTCACAGATGCAATCGAGTTTGATTCTGGGTGCCTTATTCGTCATCCTCACCCTGTGGTGGGGCTTCCGCTCGCTGGTGCAATCTCTGTTGACAACTCTGCCGATTCTGACCGTCGTGGTGTGGTTGTACGGGTTCATCGCCGCGGTCGGGGCGAGCCTCAATCTCGTCACCGTCGCAATCGCCGCGATATCCCTGGGGGTCGGCATCGATTATTGCATCCACGTCACCGAGAGATATCGCGAGGAGCGCTGGAAAGGAGCTCACCGCAAGGCCGCATTGGCCGCGGTCGGTGGCGCCAGCGGACTGGCTTTGGTCGGCTCTGCCGCCAGCGACATCTCCGGATTCATGATTATCTCCCTGTCACCGATGGGACTGTTCTCATCATTCGGTTTCTTCAGTTCGGTGATGATTCTGCTCTCACTGATCGCCAGCCTGATTCTCACCTGTGCGGCAATCGGGTTGATGCCCGACAGCCGCGCCAAGCAGGAAAAGGAACGGGCGGCTTTCATCCGGGCGCACACCGTCAGCATTTCACAGGCCATCATCCCCGACGCCTATGACTATGCCAAACTCGCCAACATGCCCGAGACCTATCATGCACCTGCCGATGACCTGTACGAAATCACCGACCCATACAATGTGGTTGCCCAAGCCCACACTACCTCGCCCACCCCGGAATCAACCCTGCAACCCACACCCCCACAACCGACGCCGAAAAACACTGAGGGGAAGATTGATTTCTCGAATATGCTCGACGATATCCTGTGATTGCCATCGGGCGAGGCTTCACGTCATAATGCCTGCTGGGCTCTGCCATGGCTGGTCGGAGATTGCTGACCGTGGGATTGTTTCTGTTGCTGCTGCCGGCAAGCGCCGGCCCGGCACAAGCCCAGTTCGGCAATCTCTTCGATTGCCCGGCCTCTACCTTGTTCGCCAGCAGCATGCCCGAGCAGGTGCACATCGCCCTGCTCGACGACCCAAGCCAGATGCAGGTCTCTTGGGCAACCCCGGGCCAGACTGATTCAGCGGTCGAATACGGTTTGGAAGAAGACTTGAGCAACTCGGTTGACGGGGAGGAGGAATGCTATGACCACGACATGGTATTCCATACTGCGACGATGACTGGCCTCGATGCGGCGAGCAACTATTCCTACCGCGTCGGTGATGGCAGTTCGTGGTCATCGGTTTTCCAATTCTCAACCTACGACCCTTCCCAACCGGTGGAGTTCTACGGTTTCGGTGACCACGGCATGTCATCTGATGCCCTGATAATTGGCGATATGATCGCCGAAAAACCACTCGACCTGTTGATTCTGTCCGGCGATATCTCCTATGCCAATGGTGACCAAGCGGTATGGGATGATTACTTTCGCGAAAACCAACCCTCGATGTCGACCATGCCATGGATGGTGGTGCCGGGAAATCACGAGAATGAGACCGGCTATGGCTATGATGCCTATGAGACCAGATTTGAGATCCCCAATGATTCCGGCACCGACATGTATCACGCCTTCACCGTCGGCCCAGTGCGCTTCATCGGTATCAGCACCGAGCACGATTTCTCCTCACCCAGTACTCAACATTCTTGGCTGAAGAGCGAATTATCAGCCGCCAACTCCGACCGTGATAACACCCCATGGCTGGTGGTCTATGGCCACAAACCGATGTATACCTCACACGGCGATGGAGGTGGTCACGACATCAACGAGACGATTCGCCAACAACTTGAAGCATTATTTGTCGACAATCAGGTCGACATCATCATCTGGGGTCATGACCACTTCTACGAGCGCACTTGGCCGGTGATCGACAGTGTGGTGCAGGAAAAAGGGACTTATCGCAAGGGCGGAGAATTCGCCGGCAGCCACGCTCCGATTCACCTCATAGTCGGCACCGCCGGGCGAGGCTCGTACGACTATTCCGAGGAACAGCCGGAATGGTCGCTCTACCGTGAGAAATCACACGGCCTGATGCGCTTCAATGCCAGCATGGAATCGATGCTGGTGGAATACATACGCTATGACGGTATCATCGGCGACAGTTTCATTCTACTCAATGGCAACCCCACTTCCATCCCTGAGGAAGATGCTGGATTCCTACCGGCGGAAGGGATTATTTTCACCCTGATGACGTTGTTTTTGGCAGCGCGCAGAGAGCAGATGGTTTCTTGAATGGTGGTCTCCACGCCAACATGTCTGGCGCGGGGTTGGCCCCGGTGAGATATTTCGCCGGTGGTGATGATTTGTCCGATGAAGAAGAGATTTCCAAGGCCAATGATTCCGTAGCCGTGAGCACCAAGGAAGGACAGCCCCCAGAGACCGAAGAGGATTGGAGCACCTATTCCAACGCCGGATTCGGCAGTACCGATTACGACCTGTGGGAAGACCTTGCGCCACTCGATGAGTCTGGTGAAGATGTGGATTCGGGTGAGGATGACGATGAGTTCGATGAGTTCCCGGTTGAACAACTAGACACCCATCTGCAGGAGATCCCCACCGCACCCGCGGCAGAAGCACTGAAACATCTGGTTCGTTTGGGAACCTGTGACCATTGCCTGGGTCGGGTCGGCGGCAAGAAAACCTACGGTCAGACTCTACTCGAGTCCGGCATTGGTATTCGAACTCTGGTGGTAGAGCGCGATGCCAATATGGCCGAATCCCGAGACGTGATGACCATCTGTCCCTTCTGTGAAGAATTATTCTCTGAAATCGAACTTCTAGCCGACCTTATCTGTAATGAATTGGCACCTTACGAATTTTCTCGCCTGCAGATCGGTGGGCAATTCCCCAAAGTCCAAGCCGAGGCCGAGGATGACCTGCGCAAGCGCTTCGGCGCCGCTGGTTCGCTACCTCTGAAGTCGAGTTTGACCGATGAGATCGCCAAAGTTCTGGTCGAAAAACTGCCTGAGGTCAAGATGGTGAACGAGAAACCCCAGATTCTCGCATTGATCGATATGTTGACTCTGGGGGTAAATATCGAGGTGCGCTCACATTACATCTATGGGCGTTACCGCAAATTAGCGCGTGGTATTCCTCAGACCCGCTGGCCTTGCCGAGCATGTAAGGGTCGAGGTTGTGAGCGCTGCAATAATACCGGAAAGCAGTACGAGACTTCGGTGCAGGATTTGATCGGCGAGCCGATTCTCCCACTCTTTGCGGGAGAAGACCATGTCTTTCACGGCATGGGGCGAGAAGATATTGACGTCCGCTGTATGGGGCGAGGCCGGCCTTTTGTCATCGAGATCAAGAATCCACGCCGGCGTTCTGTGCCAGCGAGCGAACTCGAGCAAACCATCAATCAGGCCGCAGACGGGCGAATCGAAGTCGAATCAATGCGTGATTCAACCCGTTCTGAAGTCGTCCGCATCAAGGATACACCAGCTGAGAAATCCTACCGGATCCGCTTCAAATTATTGCCCCAGGGAACCCTGCCAGTACCCGTGCCGCACCCGGCGCGAGGACGGAATAATCGTCGCCGTGGAGGAGGGCGGCGCAGAGGGCATCAGGTCGAAGCTGAAGCAACCCCCGCCGCCCCGGACCGCAAGACCACCGCAGACTCCCGGAACTCGCCAAACTTTCCCACCACCCCTGATAACCAAGCGGCTGAGATGGTGGAGGAAAAATCTCTTGCCAAATTGAAGAAGTCTGAACTTGTCGCAATGTGCGAACAATATCATCTGCCGAAGACCGGTACAAAACCGATCCTGATCGAGCGACTTCTCAACCACCGACCCGAGCACCGGTCGAGCGAACCCGAGATGGTCACCCCATCGCTACCCGACCTCGACACCATCATCGCCACCCTCGAGGGGATGGCCGGAACCGTTCTCGAGCAGAGGACCCCGACCCGTGTCTCCCACCGCCGAGCCGACAAGGTGCGCAAGCGTAGTGTGCTTGAAGTCACTGATACCAGTGCTGAAATCATCGACGATGAAATCTTCGCCGAGGTCACCATGCGCTGTGAATCTGGCACCTACGTCAAGGAAACCATCCATGGCGATGGTGGCAGGACCACCCCCAGTGTCGCCGGTCTACTCGCGGTCGACTGTGAGGTCGTGTGGTTGGATGTAGCCGACATCCACGCCGATTAGACGATCCTTGGTTACCACTTAACGCGTCGGCGGACTTAAATGGACGGGGTAGGTCGCCGCAATGCTCGTAGCGTGGCTATGGCTTGAGGTTGATGAGAAATGAAGCGCAGTAAAGGTACTCGACAAGGTACACGAAGCATTCTACGCAAGTCGAAGAGCGAGCGTGGCCGAGTCGTCATCAAGCGCATCCTCCACCAGTACTCAGAGGGCGACCGCGTCGCCATCGTACTCGATGGTAGCCAGCAAGCGGGAATGCCGCATCGCCGATTCCAGGGCCGTACCGGGTTCATCACCGCCAAGCAGGGCAAGGCTTGGGTGGTAGCGGTCAAAGATGGTAACATGAAGAAGACCGTGGTCGCTCGACCTGAACACCTACGACCATTGGAGTGAGGCTGATTACCATGAGTGAAGAAAGATTTCTTAATTTTGCTGAAGTACGCGACGAACTGATTGATGCTCAAGAGCGTCGTGGTTTCTTGACCTACGAACAGAAGATGGCTCTACAGCATGCCGAGTGGGCCGCAAGTGAAGCCCGCAACGGTTTCAAAACTGATT
>JAPOGE010000111.1 GCA_028283345.1 Candidatus Poseidoniales archaeon | reverse complement strand
CTGCTTGATAATCATTCGAGGAGTGATTCCACGCCGCATAGGCCTTGGCAACTTCGACCTGATATCCGCTCAGGGCGAGGTCGACCCCTTCGTACTGCAGTGAGCGGGTACCGATCCCCTCGAGGCCGCTGAGTAAGAAATATGCGTCATCGGTGAAATCACCGGTATTCTCGATCCAGACCGGTACTGACACCGAACCGCCGGGAGCGAGGATTACCTGCACCGATCCGGGCTCGCCATAACCGTATGACCACGCCTCATCGATGGTGATAGCCATGCTGTGATTACGGTTTGATAGAGTCGCCTTGAAGATCAATTCGCGTTGATTATCTGGAATGCTATCGCCATCTTCATCGGGGCAATCTTGAGGGTGGGGTGGGCAAGGAATACCAGAGTTGATGATTCTAATCGTCACGAACACCGAGTCACGCTCTTCACCACTACCATCTGCGTCGATACTGACCGCCAGATTAACGGTTTTTACACTGAATGCAGGGACTACCACACTGGTGACCGGGGTTTGGCCATCCATGAAATGAGTGGCCCAGTTCTGGCGGGTGGTGAAGTACACCACGAACATGAAATCATCACCGATATTGCCATCATTGATGATGGTTATCGGGAAATTAACCATCGTCCCACTCCGCCCGGTCTGATTCTTGATGGTGGTCTCCTGCACCTCCCAAGCATGAATCGGCATTACCGTAATCGTCAACTCGTCGCTGGCATATTCTTCACCGCCTTGATTAGGATAGACCGAAATCTCGATGGTGATTGCAGCATCGGCCAAGGCATTGAATGGCGCATTGACGATGACCTCGACGGTAGCCTGACTGGAGGTGCCGTGCCTACTGCCGACGTTGACCGTGCTCGACGACAGGCTGATGCCCCAGCCGACCGGCGGAGCGCTGGTCGACAACTTCAGCGTATCTGGACCATTGCCGAGGTTCATCACCGTGACGCTGATGGTACCGTTTCCTCCCGGCTCGATCTGGTCGATGGTCGTTGATGACAAGCTGATTGCCGCACCATGGCTCTGGCCGACGATGACCCGTAGGTCAACCTCGCATAATTTCGGCCCGCTGGAGCCATCATTTCCCTCGATGGTGAAGACGTGTTCCGAGCCGGCCTCGACCGAATCATCTGGACTGATCTGAATGGTGAATTCTTTCTCACCTTGACCATCATCATATGGTAATAGACCGGATGATGCTCCGGAAAACGAGGCCCACCCGCTCTTCGCTCCTGAAATTGTGGTGACGATGGTGAACTGCGAGTTTCCGGTATTGGCGAACGTGACCACTGCTGAGCCGGTTGAATCGGGGTCGATGCTGATCATTGTGGTCGACATCTGCGCGGTGCATTCGTGAATTTCCGGTACCGTCAAATCGAGGTCGAGGTCGTCGGAGGCATTTTGCGTCGGATCGTTCTGTACCTGACCATGCAGGGTCCAGCAGTACTTTGCGGCAGAGGAACCGGCGGGAACCGTCGCTTTGACTTCAACCCACTCGGATGAATTGTTATCGATGTTGACGGTGGATGGGTCGACCTCGATTTCTAAGTCGCTCTCATCGCAACCGGGATTATCATTTTCATCGATGGTCAGTATCACGGTTTCATTGACACGCCCGGTATTCTCGACCTCGACATCCCATACCATCGTCTCACTACCATCCCACTCCAAATTCGTATCGTCGGTCTTCAAATCGACACCGTAGAGCGGCCCGGATTCTCCATCTCCGGATTTGGTGGTCACCGTCGTCTCTTGCTGGTCTGGCTGACCGGGGGGTGTACCGCTTTCCTGTGCGGTTGCGCGAACCGTGGTATCACATTCGTCGGTCGCGCCTTGAGCCAAGTTGACATCCATGGTCGCCTCGCCGACCTCACCGGGATCGATTTGCCCGGTGATCTGGGTTATCGTAGAAGTATAGGCATTGCATTCCGGGGTCGTGTCTTCATTGCTCTGTAGGTTGACGGTAATCGGTTCGTCTCCGAGATTGCGCACCGTAACCGTGTATTCCGCCGATTCGCCCGGGTTGACGGTTTGCATCGTCGGGCTGACCGAGAGCATTATCGAAGCATCTCGGGCGCCATCGGCCAAAACCACGGGGGCGCTGAAAACAGAAAAAGATGCGGCGACGAGAAGCGCCATCAGCAATAACGAACGCCGCGATTGGACGGTGAGAGTTTGGGCTCCGCGACGGGGTTCCATAGAACCCCGACAGACTAGACCATCAAAAGGGATACGTCTGCTCGGGCTGCGGTGATTCGTTGGCAACTGCGCCTCAAAGCCGGTGACTGCGGCCATAAAAGGTGATTTTATTGAGATTTTTTCCTCTGCCGGCCGCCCAGTTACATCGCACACCGAAACCCCTACCACCACATTTACCATTTATCACGCCCACGGGTCATCAGAATCCCCAGAGTCAGGCCACTCCAATTGGGTTTCCTCAGCCATCTCCTCCTCTGCTGGTTCCTCACCAATTGATTCCACCTCTACGGGTTCTTCCTCATGGTACCCTTCCTCGACAGGGGCTTCCGCAGAAGATCGCACCACCTCGTCTGGCTCAGAGGCCACAGCATCATCGCCATTGCTCGGCTCGGCACCGGGGGAGGTGACGCTGGAGGTGGTGGTGATTGAGGTATCGGCACCGGGGGAGGTGACGCTGGAGGTGGTGGTGATTGAGGTATCGGCACCGGGGGAGGTGCCGGGGGAGGTGCCGAGGGAGGTACCGCTGGAGAGCTCTGTGCTGGTAGAGGTGGAACTGGTTGGGTTGGTGCTGGCGGTATCGACCTGCGGCGCGGTTTGGCTGGAGTGTTGTCCGGACCCTGGCGCGGGGGTGAATGATTCGGTCGATGGTGCGACTTGCGGCACCGTGGTCGAGGCTGACAAGGCAGGCGAAACCACCTGAAAGAGAGATTGCTGTGGCTGCGCCGGCCAGTATGACCCAGCCTGTGCCGGCTGGTGTATCGAGGTACCATATCCCCTGGTGGAATTTACTCGACCGACCGGATGGGATTTCTTCCCATCCCTCTCTTTTCTCATCAACAGCACGATGGCCAAGGAACCACAGATGATGATGATTATCAAACTCGACCATATTATCACCGAACCAATACCGCTGCCGACCACATTCTGCACCTCGCCGGTAGCGGTCAGATTGAATGTATAATCTGAGTCGGCAACCCCTTCGGCATTGGTCAGGCGCACCGTACACTGTTCGCTACCAGGGGTTGAAGCGGTGACGAATAAACGTACTGAAGCACTTTGTCCGGCTTGCAGGGAAATCGTCGAGCCACTATCGATTATGACTTCCCAACCATCTGGTGCATCGACCACAATGACGTGCGAGAGCATCGAGTTACCGGTATTCTCAATTCGTAATTTCACCAGATGTTGGATCCCGGTCTTGAGTTCGGGCAGCAACTCATCAGACCAGGTCACGGCCGCCACCTCGGCGATGAGCAAGGACACGGTATCACTGATTTCCAATCCACCACCATGCATCGTCAAGACGATTTGTGGTTGTAGGTCAGGCATCTCATCAGCCGGTATCACAACGCTGCAGGTTATCGTTTCAGTATCGCCTGAGTCGATCTGGGGGGCTGCTTCACAACTGCCATTATATCCGATAGGCAGGGCCAAAGAGGCATAGGGTGACCAAGCTCCATCACCTTGGTTCTCTATCGCCCAGGTGAGGTTGTACAGACTCCCTGGAACATGAGCACCTCCTCCGGTGATTTGACTAAAGGTTGAAGAATCAGGATAGGTGATTGAGGAAAAGGTGATTTGCGGGTCAGCAATCGAAAATACGCTCAGGTTGGTGGTCCAGGAGATTTCTCCGGAAGGGGAGCTCAATACCAAAGTCATCGGCCCGCCGACCGCCTGCCCATTACCGGCTATTCCCACCAACCAGTTATGGCCATCACCATAGTCGACCGAGAAGGTATTCATTCCTGAGGTTACCGACCATCCACCCGGCAATTGTATCGAGGGTGTCAGGGTGAGGTCGGAGTTGCCTTCATTGAATACGGAAAACTGTAGATTAACGCTTGAGTCAGGGCGTAGCATCCCGATGGTTGATTCGAGGCTTATCTCCAAATCATCATAGACACCTACCCTGAGGTTGACCACCTCAGTCCAGGTCTCGGCGTTTTCGGTCTGACTGACGATGTGCAGATCGAGGGAGAGATTACTCCCGGCGCGCACCATCGAGACCGGAGGCGATACCGATATTCCCACCTGAATCGAACCGTCGCGGGCAATCGCTCCCGAAGATGCCGATGGGGCGCCGGGTTGGGCACCCAGATCGGTGAAGCCGGCTTGCCAGCCGGTCGGTGAGTCGAGGAAGAGATTGTAGCCGATATCGGCGTTGCCATCATTGAATAGTTCGAGCGAGAAATTGGTTTGTAGCACCGGTGAGACGACGACGACAGTTGGAAATGAAACCCGGGCTTTGGCAAGGTTGGGAACCTCGAGGAATATCTCATAGGGGAAGGAGATGGAATTGTCGTTATCAATTCCAGTCAATGAGATTACATAGACCCCTGGGTCTGGAGGTGAGGGATGAATCACAGTCACATTGGTCGAAGCCGTTTGACCACCGTTCAAGATGAAACCGGTTTCGCTCAACCCGACATACCAACTGTATGAGGCCCCATCAAATTGTCTCACCACCCCATTTACGTTGATGCTGGCATTGGTTTGAATCAATGCCGTGTTGGTGATGTTCAGCTGCCATGAAGTTGCGGTCTGTTCCGAGTCCAGCAAAGTGATGGTCGGTGATGAGGAACTCAACCGCACCCCCGGGGTGGTAACCCCAACAATCTTGGTTGCGATGTTGTTATTCTCGCGAATCTCATCGATATCGCCGAGCGGATCAACTTCGATGGCGACCGTCACATTTCCGGCATCGGCCGGAGTCCAATACCAGAAAACCGTGCTGATCTCAGCCGGGTTGAGGTTAATCGTCGACGAGTCGATCAGATTGTCATCAACTTTGAAATGCACTAAAACATCCTCGACCGCGACGTTGCCG
>JAPOGE010000110.1 GCA_028283345.1 Candidatus Poseidoniales archaeon | reverse complement strand
GTCATTGACGAAGGCATCGCCACCATCGAGAATCGTCCATTCATCACTTGGGTCTGACCAGCCGTCGGCATCGCTGTCGCGACAGCCCAGTCGGTCGAACAGACTGTCCCCGCGCACGGTCGGGCAGGCATCACCCTCGTGCCCCAATTCGTTATCGCCCCAGCCATCGCCATCGGAATCTCGCCACTGGGTCGGCTCGTGGATGAAGGCATCACCCAAGTCCGACCAACCATCGCCATCGGTATCATGGCACCCCCAGCGGTCGCCTCCGGCATCATATCCCACACTGGTGCCGGCAGTGTCAGGGCAGACATCGGCTTGGGTGCCGAGCGGATTGTCTCCATAACCATCACCATCTCTGTCATGCCACTGGCTGGCATCGTCAGGCCATGCGTCGGCCAATCCCTGCGGGCTTGCCAGCCAATCCCAAGTCGGATTCGACCAACCATCGCCATCCGAATCCGGGCAACCCCAGCGGTCAGCGGTCGAGGTTCCCGGGGTGGCGATACACGAATCACCGCGGTGGGCGGCGGTCATGCCCCCTTCGCTGAACCACTCCATATTGTCGCCGTAGCCATCGCCATCGGTATCGTGCCATTGACTCGACTCATCGGAGAAGGCGTCAGCAAATCCCCCGGGGTGGGCGACCCAATTGCTGGTCGGGTTGGAATATCCATCTTTGTCGCCGTCATAGCATCCGAATCGGTCGTGGAGTGAAATCTGCCCGTTGGCGACGTGCTCGACCAGAGATTCAGGGCACACATCACCCTCGAATCCACTGAGGTTATCGCCGAAACCGTCGCCATCGAAATCAGCCCACTGACTCGCCTCGAGAGTGAAATTGTCGACCTGGGTCGCTCCGGTTGTCTGGTTATCGCCATAGCCATCGCCATCGATATCGCGCCATTGGGTGGGGTTATCGGGGAAATCGTCGATTTGGGTCGCTCCCGCACTCTGGTTATCGCCCCAGCCATCGTTATCGCGGTCGTGCCACTGGCTCGGATTGTCGGCAAAGGCGTCACCACCATCGGCCACCGACCAGTTCTGGTCGGGGTTTGACCAGCCATCACCATCGCCATCGGGGCAGCCCCAACGGTCGTTTTGTGAAATCCCCGGGGTAGCAGGGCAGGCATCGGGCTCGGTCGCATTTTCCACCCATTGACCTAGTGGCTCAATTTCATCGAGTCGCGAGTCATTCCATGACCCATCGGCCCAATTATCGCCATATCGATCATCGTCGGTATCATTCCATTGGGTGGCATCGAGAACAAAGGCATCGGCTTGGCCGAGCGGGTGTGCCGGCCATGGCGCATTGCTGTTGAGCCCCAGAGGGTCAGGGTCTGACCACCCATCGACGTCACTGTCGAAACAGCCGAAGCGGTCGTTGTGGGAAAAGCCGCGCTCATAGGTGCAGTGGTCACCTTGGAATCCGGTCAGTTCGTCGCCATAGCCATCACCATCGGTATCGTGCCACTGGGTCGGTTCGTAGGAGAAGGCATCGGCTTGACCCTGTGGGTGGGCCGCCCACCCCGGTTCGGCATCCGAGTAGCCGTCACCATCCGAATCGAGGCAACCGTTTCGGTCGTTGGTCGAGTTGCCGAGGGTATCGTCGCAATCATCCTCATTATCGACGAAACCATCATCGTCGGTATCGCGGAAATCCTTGTTTATCGACGGTGTCAAAGTGTAGTCGATTCCGTCGTTGCACCATGAATTCTCGGACTCGATTCGCAGGTGCACCCAATCGGCGCTGGTCACAGTGGTGGAAAGAACCGTTGAAGAGGAACTGTCGTCAATAGTGGTATCTCCAGCGAGCAAGGTGCCCTGGGGGTTGGTCAGTTTGACCTTGCCAATGTAGCCATCGTTGATGCACCACATAGATGGATTGCTCATCGAGGTTGAAACCGAAATCTGCACCACATCGCCGGTGTAGGCATAGATCTTCCACCAGTCTCGCACATCGCTATCGTAATCGACATTGCCCGAGACCGAATTGCCGTCGGTCATCAGCGCCGAACTGGCCAGGTCATCGTCGGCGGCAACCGCCGGTAATAAGGGCAACAGCAAGAGGATAATAGCCAATAATATGGCTAGGCGTGGCTGTCGCTCCATGCCGTAGGCATGGTGATTCAGCATTTGAAAGGCGCGTCTTCATCTCTCAAAACAATTTCGTCCCTCGGCTGGGTCGAGCTGTGAGCACGACACCGTAGGTCTCATCGCGTTCAATGGAGGCTGTAAATCACTTAGAGCATCAGATTCCCGCGCACGAATTTGATATATCTCTGCTCCTCATTATTCTCGAACGGATGCTGGGCTAGATTCTGCTGATAGGCGATGCCCAACCAGGTGCCATCGGGAGAGAGCACGGTCTCAAAGAAATCGTGTAGAGCGTGCACATCACTGTTTGACTGCTCGTAATCTGTTACCGTGTGCAGAGGGGTCGGGTCGGCGATCGAGAACTCCCAGGTATCGTTCTCATGCGGGCTCTGCAGTGCGCCGGCATAGAGATACCATTCCTTGCCAGAAACATAGCCATCCTCGGCGCCGCCTTGGCCATAGTCAAGGCCGTAGAAGGCGATGCTGACCAGGTCGCTCTCACTTATCGAGATGAAGGGGTACATGTTGATGCCAGAGTCAAATGGCGTGACATTCCATGATTCCCAGATCGAGCCATTATCATAAGAGATTGCGAAGTACATATTCCACGCACCGACATCACCTCCGGGGCAGTCAGCCCAGGTCACCGCAACCGTGCCACCCTCATTGGTATTGACGACCGGGTAGCCCTCAGGGCAGTTTCCCATGCGCTCACCGACAATCACCGGGGTCTGCCACGAGCCATCGGAAGGGCCGGGGCCGGTGCCGCGGCCATAATCATCGCTGATGCGAACGTGCACAGTTCCGGTTGCCGAATCGGCATCCTCCTGGACGACGAAAACGTAGGGCCCATCCCGCTGACTGGCGATGGTCGACCAACCCCCGGGCATCGAATAGCACTGCGAGAATGAGTTGCCACCGTTCTCGGAATGATAATACCAATAGCGTCCCGAATCACCGCTGCATTCGGGCGGTGAAGTACCTGAATTGCCGAGATAATGGATGATGCCGTCGCCTTGCGCCGCCACCCACGGGCGGTCGTCGGCGGCCATCGTGTTCATCCGCTGGCAGGAGCCCATCTGGTAGGAATTACCACCATCGCTGAAAATGTGCCACCAGTTGTCTTCCAATGTGGTGTCGAGATAGTACACCTTGTCGTTGGCATCGACCGAGATATCCCCCTCATCACCCAGACATTCGGAACCACCGGCGAGATAATTCGCCATCAACATGTTTCCCGGAGTCGGGTCAAAACCATCGCCATGACCCCAGGTGGTGCCACCGTCATTGGAGATCCAGAACCACGAGGCCCAGTAATCCCACGAGGTCTCATCACCCTCTGAGCACGCATACCACAATCCGGGGTCATCCCCCAAAGGAGGTGGTAGAGGTGAACCATCCCCACCCCAGCGCAAGTCCTTGTGGGCGGTGACGAAGAGGTTTCCTTTCGAGTCGATGGAAAGACTAGGCTCGTAACCGATTCCGTAGCCCTCGTAGCCGGCTTCCTGACCGTTACCGGCATCGATACACTCCTCGTGACGCGGCATGTAGGCCGGTTCCTGCCATGAGATTGCGACCACCTGGTCAGCGTCATTCCTATCGGCGAAGGCCTCGGCGATTTCAGCATCGAGTATAACCGAAAGAGCGGTCGCCAGGGCAATGATGATGGCGATGCTGGCCAATGCCATGTTGAAATCGAGCATGTCGCGTCGCTCGTCGGCCAACTGCACCGGGTCATCGACCATGACCGCATCGACTGCCGCGGCCATTTCGGCCTCATATGCATCCGCCATGATGATACCAACCGACACTTAGCCTTGAGGCTCACGGTCAGCGGCTGATTCAATAATTCCCCAAGCGGGTTGATCATCAAGCGATTTTGGCAGATATGGCCCTACGATAAATCTCGGCGAAGTCATCGGCATTATGGTCGAAGGTGAAGCGACTGAGCACTCGTTCCCGGCCGGCTTTGGCCTTGCTCGCCATCGTCTCGCTCGATTGCAATTCGGCGATGATTGCCTGTGCCAGAGATTCGACCTTGCCCAGCGTATAGAGCCGGCCGACACTGGCATCGACCATCTCCGGCAAGGGGCCGTGGTCAACCGTGACCACCGGGGTGCCACTGGCCATCGCTTCCAGAGGAATCAGACCCTGGCCCTCGTAATATGAAGGGTAAGCGGCCAGGTCGGCGGTGCGGAAAAGTTGCGCCAGATCTTCAAACGACATTCCTGAGCGGATTTTCACCGCATGGTCAATCCCCAGACGCCTGGCGGTCCTGCGCAGTTTCTTCTTCATATGGCCACGCCCGACGATGACCAATCTCGCCCCCGGAATCGCCGCCAATACCGCTGGCATCGCCCGCAGTAGCGTCATGAATCCCTTGCGTGCCACCAAGCGCCCGACCGCAAGAATAAGCGGCTTTTCGGTAGTCGGATACCCGGATAGAGATGCCTCATCGGCGCAATCATACTTCTCGCGCAGGGCTTCATGGGCAACCTGCTGCTCCTCGTGGTCTTGATTGAGCGGACGAAAAATCTTGACGTCGACCCCCCAGTGCACGACTTCACAGTTATCTGGATTCACTCGATAACGGGTGACGAAATCCTCTTTGGTGGCGTGCGAATTGGCGACGCAGATATCGCTGGCGCGCGCCGCCTGACCCTCATAGCGAGCATACCAACCGCCGCTCAGCAAAATCGCCAGATCATTGGGATTGCGCCATGTAGCCGCCTCGCGATGCTTGGCGGCTAATTTCATCCCATCGCGCTCGCCCAACCATGAGCCGTGCAGGCTGGAGACGACCGGGCCGACCTCTCGCTGGATTTTCTCGACCTGCTTGGTGGACAGGGAAATCATCGGCAGGTGGAGATGGACGACGTCAACCGGGTCGATTGAATTAAGGGTGCGCAGCGCCTTGATGGCCTTCTTCCCATATGAGCGGGTGAACTGCATCGGCAGGGGAAACCATGGAACCATGATTACCTTCACCCCTTCGACCGAGGG
>JAPOGE010000010.1 GCA_028283345.1 Candidatus Poseidoniales archaeon | reverse complement strand
GCTGCCTTCGCGGCCGCATTCCTCTTCCGTGTGGCGGCGGCCTTTTTCGCTGCGGCTGACTTCTTCACATCAGGACCTTTCTTTGCCGCCATACCGTGTCCCCGTTTACCTGAGAGAGGTCTCACCTATCAAGGTGACCTCCCTATTGAATAGGAAAATCATGCTGGAATGGGCATGGAAGGGGGTTTTCACCCGGAACACAGTCTCCTCTGGGCACAGGTGAGGAAGGCCAAGCCCGACCACGGTCACGACCCTGACGGTGATGTTCTGCGCGCCGCTCGCCACCCCGCATGTATACGTAAGGTGATGATAGGAAATGTCGCCGAGGCGCTGATCGGGGTTTTTGGTGCCCACCAGTCTCCGACCCTCATCGTGCCGCCGAAATTCGATGAGCAACAATGGATCCTGGAGGTGAGGGATTCGGAATTGCACGCCGAAATCCACAGCAAGCCATATTGGGGGTGGGGGTTGTTCACCAAGTGTTTCCTCAATCAAATTATTCTGGTTGGGCCCCCCGAGAGAAGACAACGTCTCATCTATGACCTCGTCGCCGCCCTTGGTCGACCTCCGTGGGAGAGCGTGTGGAAGGGGAGATTTGCCAAGTCGACCGGAGTTTCATGGCAGCAGCATAAAGCCGCATGGGAGGCACATACCGTCGCCGCCGGTGATGCCTTGAATGAATCGATTGAGCAATCTCAAAATCATCTGGCAGAGTCCCGGAAGAGACTGAGCCACCTCGACCGAGGTGAGCATTCCGAGTTTGATTTCGTCGCCGCCGAGGTCGGATTGAAAGAAGCTGACGAGGATATTGTAATCGCACAGCGAGCCCTACTCGACCGCAACTCACTCGCGGTCGAGAGGGCGCTCGACCGGGTCGAATTGGCATTGATAGGTGCTGACCCAGCAACATCTTGGGATGAGAGGGTCTTCACCGAGCCCGACCTCGCGCCTTCGCTTGAGCAGGCTATTCTGGCTGAAGATCTGTTCATCGATGAAGTTGTCATCCCAACCTCCCATGGCGGGCGGGAAAAACACCACGGCGGCGGTGAAGATGATGACGAAATAATCGACCTGACCGACGGTGAGGATGAGGTCGAGGCCGATTGGCTGCTCGGCAAGGGGCCTGACGACGAGGATGAAATCCCCCTCGTCGACTTGGCACAAGGTGACGAGGAAGAGTGATTATCGGCGGTTTTGATGACGCGGCGGTTTGATAAATGGGGGGGCGGTCGCCGGGTCGGTTCACATGGCTGTGAAGAAGGGAAAGAAGGAAAGCAGCGGAATTCAGCAGGCTGCTGGATTGATCCGCTACTTCGACGAGGAGTCCGAAGATGCATGGCACATTTCCAAGGGAATGATCTACTTCGTTTGTATCGTCCTTTCAGTTACCATCTACCTCGCTAATAACGGGGTCATCCAGTGGCTCGGCGACCTGTTCTAGCGAAAGCCACTAAGAATCGCCAAGAAGTTCGGCTTTCGAGACTATTGGTTTATTTGGGTTCGAACCAACCCTCGGTGTTTGTTTCTACAGATTGCTCTGACTGCACCATCGGTTGAATCGTCGGCGCTGGTGCGGCTGTCATCATCTGGGGTTGTGGTGCATTGGTTGTCACCACCATCTGTCCATCGGGTGTCATAACCATCCCCACACCGGCACCAGTGTCATCGGTGCCGGAGAATTGCATTATTATACCAATAATCAGCATTATCAAACCACAGCATAATGAACAGATCCCGGCTCCAAGGCCCCCGATGCCTGATAATAAATCACCAAGTACCTCGTCATCATAAGTCACCCACACGGTTGTATTCGATTCGAATTCAATTTCACCTGCGTAACAAGCTAGACAGGCTCTTCCCACTTTGATGAGACCATGATCCCGTTTTAGGTCTAAGTTCCTATTCCTCTTGTCACTATTGCAATTACTAGCACCATATTCTTCATATTTCCCGGCTTCGTAGTAGAATTCACCATCATACCCTTCACCCCAATCAGCAATTTCGGGATGACTGATGATTGAAATGTTTGTGGAATTACAATAATCCCAGAGACCATCGTCATCTTCATCGAGGTATTCCCCCTCCACCCAGAACGAAACTCCAAGTTCTCCTTCGCCATCTTCGTCATGGAGAATAATCGTGCCGTTGGTGACTTCCTTCAGGATGAATGGGTCTTCTAATCCTCCCAGTCTACTACGGCCTACGCCCAGCAGAGCGATTCCTCCAATCAGGAGGACACCACCTATGCCGAGGAGGACCTTTACCGAGGTACGCATACCCTATGGACACAATGATGGATATATCATATCATCCAAACTTGTTTCAATGCTTGTCTATCCGTTCGATGAGAACAACTTGACCTTTGGTTTGTGCCATGTGGTTAGCATATGCGTGGGCGGTCTTGAAATCGGCGGTACAACCGAGTGTCCGCCCACGTTTGGCATCTGCGACGACCAAGCGATGGGTCAGACCGACCAAGACCTCGGGTGAGACCTGCTGCCACACCCACTGGTCATCCTCGATGGTCAGCATCGCCGGAACTTCGATTTTTTCCTGCTTCGTCCGATTACTCCGAATCGCTCGATTCCAAAGGTGCGATAAACGCCCTCCTGCAATCGCCAATTCAAATCGTTGGTCTCTCTCATCGGTGACTACCCGGCGCCCGGGTGCCACTCCTTCTCTGAAGGCACGCCCCATGTTTTTCCCATCCACAGGACAAGTCCTGCGGGGCCGAGCCTGCTCACGGCATTGATAACTGTTCGGGGAACAATTGAGTGACTATTGTGGTTTATTCGATACCTTGCTCAATCCCACCCGGCATTCTCGTAACCCATATCAGGGTGATTTCACGTCGGTCTGACCCGCTTGACCATTTTCAGCGGCAGGGTCGAGGCGATGGCGGCAAATGTGAATGCCAATACCAGTCCAATCGTCGCTGGAGGTGAGATCACCAACAGCAGTAGAACGATATCGATGGCGAACACCGTCCGCATTGCATCTCTGCGAAACTTGGGACGCACCCGTGGATTATCCTCATTCAACGGTGCAATCAGTGCCGCGGTCGAGACGCCGATGAGAATACCGGGTGCGGTCAGCACCGCCAACGGCATCCACACGACGATGAATGGCAGAGCCAGTCCCTGTAGAATGCGGAAGCCCCAGAGTTCCGGTCGGGGGCGGTCATCCAGCCCAGCGAGCGGCAGCAGCATCCCCAGCAGTGCGGCGATGAAGCCCGGAATCACCAGAAGGGTGCCGAGCCAGACCGCACCGGTCAGGTTTCCCACATTGGGTAGTTGACGGACCAGGAAGATCGTCGAGACCCAGACGATGAGGACGTGATGTCCGATGCTAGCGGCCAGGCCCTTCCAGCGCTGTGTCCCGACCCGTAATCTCTGCTCGGAAATGATGTGCGCCCGCAATCCGGTCGCCCCGTAAAGGAAAATCAGGCTCAATGCGAATAGAAATGAAATCCGCATGCCGAATACCGGATCGAGCAGTAGCATGCTCAATGGGTCGATTTCGGCCGAGGTACCCTGGAGGAAGAGTATCAAAAGCAGTGAGGCCAGAGGTACTGTCAAGAGCCAGCCGATGATGTTGGGAAAATAATCCGAGTCATGGAAGCGGTCGGCCCGCTCCATGAAAAGAGCGAGTTGCAGTACCCCTACCCCGGTCATCAGGCCGAACATCACCATCGCCAACCACATCGCCAAGGTCGAGCCCAGGCTGCCCAGTTCAACCCCCCCCGAGGACACTCCATCAGCGAGTGGGAAAGGGTCGTTCGGTAGCAACCCATAGAGCATCAGCAGCCACAACCACCCCCCCCACCGACGAAGATTATTAGCGAGGCGATGGTAGTCCTCATGCTCCATCTCGCTGAGGTCGAAAGTGCTCAGTTTATGCAGTGAGGTAAGGACAAAGCCGAGGTAGAAGCCGAAGCCGAGGATGAATGCGACCGCCAGCGAAAGCCAGCCGGTCAAGGCGCCGTTGAAACGAGTCAAGATGCCGGCATCAGCGGCCAGACCATCGGCTACACGGCCATGGCTGAAGTCCAAGGTGATGAAGGCGAAAAAGTCGATTGTCCATGCGGCAAAAGCGAGAATGAACGGTGCCCAATCGATAATAGCCAAGGTTGGTTTGTGCCAATCGGCCGTTTCCTTGGCGAGTAATTTCTTGTGAATCATGGGTGAAATGATGAGCAACATTCCCGCGAATAGCGAGGCGGTGAACAATAGTTCAGACGATGTCGCGCCGCCACCCGCCATGGCCAATCGAGTGGTAAGTAGTCAATGAAGAAGCGCCCGTTGGGCACTCGCTTCATTGCTTAGGAATGAGTGGCGCGGCCATGGCAGCAAGGCGAAGTTGGGAAGAGTTACGCGCCGCCGCGGCCATATCACCACTGGGCGAACTCGGTCGGGCGGTTTGCGAAAGAATTGGAAATGACTTCGAAAACTGGCTCGATATTGCCACCACTCCACTTCCCGAGACCCTGCGGCTGAACCCATTGCGCTACGATGCGGAATGGACTGAAGAAACTCTGACCGATAGAGGAGGGGCGCGAATCGAATGGTACTCCGGCGATGGTGGTGCGATGCAATTTCCTTGGCGGCGCGGCAAACCCGATAGTGAGGCGACCAAGGCACTGATGCAGGCCGTACACGAGACCGGTCGAGTGACCCGCCAAGAAGCCGCCAGCATGTTACCGATTCTAATCGCCGACCCACAAGCGGGAGAAACCCTGCTCGACCTCTGCGCCGCCCCCGGCTCGAAGACGACTCAAGCGATGGTGGCAATGCGCGGGCAGGGATTGGTGGTGGCAAATGAACCGAATCACCGCCGGGCGAATATGCTGTCTAGCAATACCAATCGAATCGGCTTGGCCAACCTCGTCATCTGCCGTCACGATGGGCGCCATTTTCCCCGAGTCAGTGAACCCGGGTTCGATGTGGTGATCGCCGATGTACCGTGTACCGGCTCGGCGACAACGCGCAAGAACAGCGGCTTGTGGAAGCGTTGGAAGCCAAGCAGTGCATCAGGCCTGCAGCGTCTGCAAATCGATATCGCCGAGCGTGGCGCCCGCCTGTTACGCCCCGGCGGCAGGATGATCTACAGCACCTGTTCCATCGATGTGACCGAGAATGAGGCGGTCGTGGCTGAACTACTGGTCAGGTGTCCTTGGTTGACACTGAACGATATCGATGAAGGTCAATTCCCCGGCCTCGACCTGGCGCGTGGGTTCAGTGAATGGTCATGCCCGGATTGGGTTGGACTGGGGATGGCAGAACTGGATAAGCCCGGCCAATACGGTTTTTCGCTGGAAGGTCATGAGGATGACCTGAGAGTGGAATTGCGCAAGTGTCGCCGCCTACCGATAGGGGGGAGTGGAGATACCGGTGGCTTCTTCGTCGCCTCATTCATTCACACTGGAGTGGGAGAATTCGCCGATGCATTACGCTATGACCGGACGATGCAATTGACCACCCGAGCCACCCCCCCAGCCAATGAGCACACACCGGTCCCTCTCGATGCTGATTTCAAAGCCTCGATATTAGCGCGCTGGCCGCTGAAGGAAGAAGACTTCTCCTGGTGGGTGAGAGGCAAGAGAATCTACGCCGGAACACCATCTATGAAGGATTGGTTACACGACCCGCAGCGATACGGTGGCAAGGGGAGAATGTGGCCGGGTAATAGTTGGCATCCGCTCCAGGTCATCCATGCAGGAGTACCGATTCTTGAGGAAAGAAGTGGCGGGTTGCGGCCAAAGTCGGCGGCGATGGCGATTTTACGCTCAGCGGTGGAGAGGAGTGCAATCACCCTGAGCGGCGAGCAATTTCGTCAATGGCTGGAAGGACCTGGGCCGCGCCAGGTCGATCTTGGGGTCGGTGAACAAACCGGTAGCGTGATGATTTCCGCCGCTGGACGAGGAGGAAAAATAGTTGTCCCGGCATGGCTAGGGGAATTGCTCACGCCGATGGTCGATGCAAATGAGCGGCTGATTCTCGAACTGCAATACATTCGGGACACCTGAAGCGACCAAAACCTACTGTACGCATATTCATCAAACGGCGGCCACCTGACCCGGCTATGGCGAGGGCGGCACTACTGATTGCGGTGGTACTGATGGTCACCATCTTCAGTACCGGTAGCAGTGGTCATTCCAACCCCGATAACGAGGGGCCGATCGTGATCGAATGGTTCGTCGACAATAGTGACGGCGATGCCACCGAGATTGAGGATAACCTCTCCCACCTGCGCTACGACCCGGGGGTGCTGTGGTTATCCTGGCACCCCGGGGTAATGGTCACCGATGACCCGGTCGGCAATCATGATGGCTCGGTCCGAGCCGAGAGGATGGGGATTGAGGAATTACCCGCCTTCCGCACTGAATTGCAGCCCCTTGATGGCCGCGAAGACGGGAATACGTCCGATGTTGAGAGCCAACTCGAAGACTACGTCACCAACACCACCATCGAGCGACTCGCCGAAATCACCTTGGAATTACAGATTAATGATGGCAATGAACGGGAAGGATACGACGAACTTGTGGTTCAGGCAATGGTGACCCCACTGACCAATCTTTCGGATGAGACCGTGCTGTATTTCATGATTGTTGAATGGAGTCATGCCAGCGATGAATCCACCCATCGACCGGCAAATGTCGTGCGAGAACTGATGCCGCGTTCAGGCCTGCCGAGAACTGCGGGGGAGTCGGGAATGGTGGAATTCATTTTCGATGCAAAATACCTCGACCCAGCCAATATCATCATCGAGCCTGAGCACGCCGAGCGATGGGGGGTTGTCGCCATGCTCTCAGGCCACGATATCGGCTCGGATTCTCCACGCTCGGCACTGCCTGGTGAGAATGAAACCATCCTCGCTACCGCGGTTGCCACGGTGCCGACGAGGTGGCAGTTGGCGACCCTTGAAAATAGCCTACCGTGGATAATCGGAACTCTGGTCATCATCACCGCGATGGCGATGGTCATTCACGCCGAGCGGCGGCGGGAAATGGAATTACCCAAAGTCTCTGGAAAGTTGCTACCGGCACCCAGCGCCGGCAACCAGATCAGATACAGGGTGGCAATCGATATCAAGGTCGGCAGTCTTCCGGCAGAACTGCTCAAAGTCGACACCAGCCCACCATGGAAGATTCGTCGGGCACCGAAGCGGCAGATATTGGCGCCGGGAAGTGAGAGCAGTTGGCAACTGGATGTTCGCGCCGATGAGGAGATGGCGCATCGGGGTGTCAATGTGCACGTCTCTTTCACCGTCGAAGGTGCCGGAGATGGCTGGGTGATGGATTTACGTCTCAAGCCCCCCAGAGATGACGAGGAAGAATGAACCCTGCCGCGGAAATCTGAAAATGCCAACTATCTCCTTCTCTTGTTGGGCAAATTGTCACCAGGGAAGTTTTTTCAAGTGCAAACTTTCAATAACCGTAAGGTAAGCGGGAGATTCCCACACCGGGAAAATTTCCCCAGGAGACCGAAAAAATGGTTGAACTCGATGATGTAGACAGGAAATTATTGACCGAACTTCTCGCCGATGCCAGAACCTCGCAAAGGCAGTTGGCAACCAAGATCGGTGTCGCCCAGGGAACCGTGACCAATCGCTTGAACCGACTGACTGAATTGGGGGTGATCCGCGGCTACCATGTCAATCTCGACCCGAAGAAGATCGGGTGGTCGATGACGGTGCTCATCGGCCTGCAAATCTCCAAGAATTCAATCATGTCGGTACAGGATGAAATCGCCGCCGACGCAAGGGTGAGTTCGGTCTACGACGTGACCGGTGAATTCGATTCGATGGTGGTGGCGAGGGTGCGCGACCCGGACGACCTCAACGACCTGACCAAGAATGTTCTTTCAATCGAGGGAATTATCCGCTCTTCTACCCACGTTGTCCTCAATACCGTCAAGGAAGCGGTGAATTTCCTGCCGGATGAAAATTCATCGCTGGAGTAAAAGTGAATGAAGAGTTCAAGAACGGTTGGTCATAGATAGGTGTCCGGGAAGTTGATGCAATCAGGTTCAAGTGATTTGGAAAGCGACTCTCGCGAGTTGATTTCGGCCGAGCCGGGCCGATATGGTGAGGAGGCGGAAATAAGCGACCTGCTGACCAATCTGCACCTTCTCAACCCAACTTCGGATGGCGCCCCGATGTTACGCTTCGGCAGGTTTGACGACCTGCCGCATCAGCACCTGCCGCTGGCGCGTCTATCGGCCTCGGATTGGAAGGGGATAATGATCGCCGATGAGGTCGGTCTGGGAAAGACCATCTCGGCGATTCAGATTCTCGTCACTCTACAGGGGCGCGGTGAGAGTGGCGCGACCATCGTCATCTGTCCGGGTGGCCTAAGAAGAAAATGGTGTAACGAGTTGTGGCACCGCGCCGACATCGAGGCGGTAGAGATTGACTCGGGAGTGAGTTTCAGGCATTATGTCGAGCGTATCGAGGCTGGAGAGGTGATGGTTCTAGTCGTATCACAGGGGATACTACGGCGTTCACCGATGCTCGATTGGTTGGTTGACCACAGTCCGAGAACGATGCTGACAATCGTCGATGAGGCGCATCATATTCGCAATCCGAAATCTCTTCTTCACTCAGCGGTGACAATGCTCTCGCTTTCCTCTGAGCGGGTGGTATTGTTGACCGCAACCCCGGTCAACCTTTCGACCGATGACCTGTTTGTGCAACTCTCGCTATTGGCGCCCGGCCGCTGGCCCGATGCCTACGCCTTCTCCCGCTCTCTGCGGCCGGGAACCATCCTCAACAATATTCTCGACCTGCTTGCGGCCGAGACGCCCGACCTCGATGCGGTCGATGATCTGGTGATGAATCTTGAGCACACGGTGGGTTTCTCTGGTGATGCGCGCTTGGAGATGCTCGCCACCATGGTGCGAGAGATGGAATGGCGCGAGGAAACCATTCCCGACCTGCGTTTGGCCGCCGCCGACCTGGTGCGGCGCCTGCGGCCACTGAATGGCCTGGTCGTGCGCTCACGCCGGCGCGACCTCGATTGGCAACAGCCTAGTCGCAGAGCGATAACCCTGGACATTCGTCTGGTGGAAGAAGAATGGAATCTCTACGTGGCGGCACGCGATTGGAGTCACAGATTGATGGAATTGCGCCGCCCCGATGACGATGTCTGGGATTGGGCGATGCTGGTGCCCGAGCGGATGGCGAGCAGTTCACTGCAAGCCTACGCCGGGCATGTGTTGGGACAGATGCGCGATGCCGCCAGACTGGCATTAGACCTCGACCAAGAGCCCGAGAACGACGACGACGATATGGCCACTACAGGGGATGTGACGGCGGTTGGCCTCGACCGAGTAGAGCAGCGCTTGCTCTCTCGGGTCGGCAACCCTCAGGCGCTCATCACCGCGGCCGAGAATCTGGGTGAGGTCGACAGTAAATTCGCTGCCCTTTCTCTCTGGCTCGGTGAAAGCCTGCGTGAGGATGAGGTCGGCGGGGTAATCTTGTTCAGCCATTTCCGTGGTACCTTGGCCTACCTGTTAGGCCGCCTGCGGGCGGATGGTTTTGCCACCGACTTGATTACCGGCTCGACCAATATGGGCGAGAGGGAGAGAATTCGCACCTCCTTCGCCAATGGTGATTTCGATATTCTCCTCTCCAGTGAGGTGGGCAGTGAAGGGCTAGACCAGCAACACTGCCACCGCATGGTCAACTACGACCTGCCATGGAATCCGATGCGGCTCGAACAACGGGTCGGTAGAATCGATCGATTCGGCCAGATGGCCGACGAGATCACGGTCCTCAATTTTGCCGTCGAGGGAACGATTGATGCTGCCGTTCTCGGTCGTCTTTACAGCCGCATCAAGATGTTCGAGCAGTCACTTGGAATGCTCGACCCGCTGCTGGGAAAGGCGATGCGACTGATCGCTCGAGAGGAGATGGTGAAAGGTCGGCCTATTTTGGTCGATGCCGAGGAGGTCGCAGCCGATGACCCGGAGTTGATTCATGGGATAGCGCTGAAGAAAGGTATGATTGCCAACCCCGAGGACGGGGTTGAGACACTTCTGGCGATGCGGGAAAAATGGCACAAAGAGCGGGCCACTGAAACCAGGGAGTGGCTCGGGCCAGACCCGGGAATCGATGAAGTGCGCCAGCAGACCATCGACAATGGCCTCCACCTCGAAGTCGATGACCTGCGCCGCTGGGTCAAATCTCGGCTGCGGGAAATCGGTGGCGACATCTATGACAGTGAGCACGTGGGTTGTGACCTGATCGAACTGAGTAGGGAAAATGTAACCGAATTGGGCGACCGCTGTAGCCAGCCGGGCCTGGCCGATGGTCGACATGCAGATTGGCAGAAGGTCGTACTAGGACTGATTAATTCGCCATCACCATATTGGCTGACCGTCACCTTCGAGCGCGACACTGCACGGGAGAATCCGCATCGACCCCACATCACCCCGGCCCATCCACTGGTACGCTGGCTAATCGACCTGAGCAATGGTGAGCAGGGAGTGAAATGGTTTATCGCGCCGCGCCCCGAACAATGGCAGAAAACAGCCGAATGGCTGGTCTGTCTAGACTGGCAGACCGATGGCTTGCAACGCCGCCAGATGCGCCGATGGTTGCTCCTCGACGCCTATGGTATTCCTCTCGATAACCAACCTGAACGGCCGTGGTCGGAACTTGAAGGAATGCGCGCGGTATCACCCGAAAAGCACGCCGAAGATACCATCGAAGAAGCGGTCGACAATCTCCACGCCTGGCTCTTGCAGGACGAGCGCAGCCGCCTGCAACCAATCCTTGAGGAACTGCGCTGGAATACCCGCTCGGCCTGGGAAGGTCGGATTGAGCGCGAGATGCAGCAGATTCGTGAGGCGACGTGGCGAGCCGAGCAACGCGGCGAGGTGGTCGAGCACCGTTGGAGGCGGATGAAACAGGGGTTGATTCGCCGACTTCAAGAAGAACTACGTCAGCACTTGGTTGAACTTGAGCGACTGGAGCACGACCTCTCCGCCGACCTGGTTGAGCGATTGGTCATCCGTCTGCGCTAGGCTACTCATCCTCTTGGGGATCAAATAATTGCATTCGCATCTTCAACTCGGAGATGAAGCCGCGCAGTCCTTCCACGGTGCGGGTCTCGGGGGTCAGGAAGCGGCTCAACCACTTGCGTAATTGCGAATCAATCAGCATATCAAAACTCTCCAGACGCCGGCTCAAGTCGCGTTGCAGCCTTCCGCCGGTGCGGTCCCAGTCCATCAGCAGATACATCGCTGCACCGCCATCAACACGGTTTCTGGTACCATAATTCTCGTACAACCACGCGCATAGCCGACCTTGGTTCCAGCCTCGATTGACCAATTCCACCGTACCCGAGTATCCGAGGTTTCGCAACACCTTCCGGTCGCGGATTCCCTCCACCAGAATCGGGCATCCGGTACCACCAGATTCGGTCGGCCGGTTGCGCTGGCGAGCAGTGGCAAGAATCTCTCCGACCGCATCGAATCTCGCAGCGCGGTCGGGCGGGCCAGCGGCCTTGGCGCGCGCCTTGGCCCAAGGATTCTTATTTTTATCGACCGTAACTATCCCACCTCATTTTCATTGACTCGCCGAATCTATGACCTTAATTTTCTACTACTCCTGCACCTCTTTGAGCAACTCGGTCAAGCGCTCGACCACCAACCCGACCTCAACACCATAGATTCTCAGCATTTTCTGCCGGCTGGTTTGGCCTTGAATAATTGTAACCGCGCTTTGATTGATGTTGAGATGCTCAGCAATGATTCTCTTTACCGCGCGATTCGCCGCACCCTTCTGCGCCTGTGCCTTAACCGAAACCTGCAGACGTGAGCGCCATGGATTGATGCAGATAATCGCGTCGCGACTCGAATTCGGTTGCACCTCGAGTGCGATGATTACCCCTCCGTCGAGGCTTTTCTGCAGACATGCGGCAACGCTTTCCGGTGGATTGTTCCCCTCCGGCTCCACTCCTCTCACACCTACGCTGCAAGGCTGAGATAACCAGCAGATAGCATATGCTGTTGCCCATCGTGGCAAATGCTCCTTTTGGGCTGCGGTGAACTCTGCCAACATCGCGCTTACCCATTCCTTCGGAATGGCTCCATGGCTATACTTATTACTTTCAGTCGGGCCGGCGCAAATAGGTGCAATCATGCCTGCGGAGTACACCGTCTTCAACGCTCTCTATTCAGAGTTCATGTTTTGGTCGATAGTCGTCGGCGTGTTCACCTTCGCATGGATGACATATACCTTGCTCGTCCATCGCCAAGGTCTGGTCTCAGAGAAAACTCTCGAGAAACTCACCCCGGGGGTGTTTCCCAAGGAGCGTGATAATCTCAAATTAGAATTGACTTGGATTATCGCCCCATCAATTCTTATTGCGTGGTTGGTTTGGGTATCATGGCAATCCCTGGTCGGCAGTTGGGGGACGATACCCGATCCCCTGGCTGAAGACACCTTTGAGATGGAACTGGTCGGCTACCAGTGGTTTTGGGAATTCACCTATGTCGAGAATCTGGAATGGGATGGCAAAGGTGCGGCCCCTGATGGCTCGATAACCTTCACCAACACCACCGGAGGTGTAGAGGTCGGGATTTGGGATGATGTGGCGACCACCTATGGCGCCAGCGGCCAACTTGTCGTGGTGCTGAGCGATTTGGCCGACCATCCCTATAATCTTACCTCCGATGGTGTGATGGTCGGGGATATCGATGCCAAGGGCCACCCGTACCGGATGGGTGAACACTCGGTAATCACCGTCAAGGTCATCGTCGAAGGTGGTGATGACATCATCCTTGCCGAGCGTCACCACATCTCTGCTGGATACGTCAATGTGGGCGAGGCTTGGATTCCCAACAATAACGATATCCTCTACCGGATGACAACCAAGGATACCGGTGAACATCCGGCGGTTCTGCACGCTCCTTTTCTGAGTGAATGGGGGGTAAAGGAAGATGTTTCACCGGGAATCTGGACGATTATGTATTTCCACCCACAGGAAACCGGGACCTTTGAGATGACCTGTACCGAATTCTGTGGTCTGCAACATTCGTTGATGATAGCCACGGTGCACGTGGTCGAGCCGTTGGGAGGTGCTGCCTGATGTTGGGAAGAAAAGCCGCTATATTGGTATTAGTCGCAATGGCGGCGCTCATCGCTGCGCCGACGATGACCTCGCTTCCAACCGGCATCGACAGCATGGGTGATAGCGGCTGTACCTGTCACGGTGATTCCTCATCGGCGACAACGATTGTGGTCGAGGGCCTGCCGGAGAATTTCACCGCCGGCCAATCCTACGATTTCACCCTGACAGTGGTCAATGACGGGATGGCGTTGTGGCAGGATGGCGATGCCGAGGCCGGCTGGAATGGCCGCAGTGGTGGTTTTCGGGTAATCGTCAGCGAGGGAACGGTGACCGGTGATTCGACCTTGACCCAGGAGTTGAAGGGAGGACTTACCCATACCACCGCCGGTAATAAGATGCGTTCATGGAATCTGACCTGGACTGCCCCTGGAGATGATTCCAAGGTAGTCGAGTTCACCCTGCTCGGCAATGCTGTCAACGGTGGTGATTCTTCCAATGGTGACCAATGGAATTCGATCACCACATCGGTGCCCGGGGCCAGTGCTGGTGCCGTCACCTCGAGTGCCCCGCCGTTGAGGATTCTGATGACTGCAATCCTACTGTCGGTCACGCTGTTGGTATTGGCGGTGATGTACATCTTCTACAGCCGAAATCCGGAAGGTTTCAGCTTGGCAACTTTTTGGGATTATCTCAAGGGCTGGTTGACCACCACCGACCACAAGGGCATTGGCCTGCTCTACTTCGCCTACGGCTTCTTCTTCTTCTTGGTCGGTGGTTCTCTGGCAATGCTGTTCCGCATCCAGTTGATGTTCCCCGAGAACGACTTCTTGGAATATGCTGAGTATAATTCGTTCTTCACCCTGCATGGAACGACGATGATATTCCTGGCGGCGATGCCGATGATCGCCGGTTTCGGCAATTATATCGTGCCGCTGCAGATCGGCGCTCAGGACTTGGCATTCCCGAGGATAAATGCCCTCGGGTTCTGGTTCATCGCATTCTCGTGCATTCTCATCTTCACCGGTGTGTTCACCGGCGAAGCAGCTGACATCACCTGGGTGATGTACCCACCATACTCGAGTTTGACCGGTGATTCGATTTATGCCAATAGTCCCGGGACGGTATCGTTCATTGCCGGTATGATAATGCTGGGTGCTTCATCGACATTATCGGGTATCAACTTCATCGCCACCATCTTCGTGATGCGCGCACCCGGAGTCACTTGGATGAAGATGCCTCTGTTCACCTGGAGTTTCCTGATTTCGATGTTCATGCTCTACCTCTCGCTTCCGGCATTGATTGTAGGGGTGTTATTCCTCTATCTCGATCATACGATTGGAACGGCATTCTTCGCCATCAATGCCGGTGACCCGATCTTGTTCCAACATCTGTTCTGGTTCTTCGGTCATCCCGAGGTTTACGTGGTCATCGTGCCCGCATTCGGCATCGTCAGCGAGGTGCTGGCGACCAGCGCCCGACGTTCGATTTTCGGCTACAAGTCAATGGTCTACGCGATGGCAGGAATCGGTATTCTCGGCTTCGTGGTCTGGGGCCATCACATGTTGACCAGTGGTATGGACCCAACCCTGAGGGTGGTGATGATGGCTACGACGATGCTGGTGGCGATTCCGACCGGCATCAAGATTTTCAATTGGCTCGCTACTTTATGGGGTGGCGCTCTGGTGTTCAAGACCCATACCTTGTGGGCCTTGGGTTTCGTGATTACTTTCACCCTCGGGGGGATTTCTGGAATGTTCTTCCCGGTGGTCGGGCTGGACATGCAGTTCCACGACACCTACTTCGTCGTCGCCCACTTCCACTACGTCCTCATCGGCGGCACGGTATTCGGGTTATTCGCCGGCCTGTACTACTGGTATCCGAAGGCCTTCGGGCGAAAATTGAGCGAGCGACTCGGGGTCATTCACTTCCTCATCTCCTTCATCGCCTACAATGCCGCCTTCTGGCCGATGCATGTGGTCGGCACCATGGGAATGCCGCGTCGCACCCATACCTATTCCGTCGAGAGTGGTTATGCCTCTCTCAATTATTCAATCAGTGTCGCTTCCTTCATTTTCGGCCTGGCACAACTGATTCTGGTATGGAATCTCGTTTACAGCAGTAAGAAGGGCGAAAAGATCGGTGAGGATCCGTGGGGTGGGTGGAGTCTGGAATGGACCACCGCAAGTCCCCCTCCCACACCTTCCTTTGCCGAAATCCCCACCCAAGGCGATGATAATGAACACGAAGAACGTGGATGGCTGACTCGAATGGCCGCTAAATTATGGGGTCTGGGAATGAAGAAGGAGGTGAGACATTGAGCGCTTACGCAACCCATGAGGGAAAATCCGGTCATGAGGAGCCATGGATGTCGGCAATCGCCATCGGCGTCGGCATGATTCTGCTCGGCGTCATCATTCTCGCCACCTCGCAGGGTATGCACTCATTCATCCACACCACCGAGGGGCTCGACCACGCAATCTACATCGGTGGCATGGTCGCCTGTGCACTATTGGTGATTTTCGGGACTATCGGGATTTTGGTCGGCTTGGTCAACACCGCCTCCGGCGGTGGCTATGGCGACGATGACCATGGCGAGGATGGGTATGATGAGCACGCCCACCACGGTTCGTGGTCGCCAATCATCATGGCCTTCGGGATAATGTTATTCTTGATGGGATTCATCAAATGGAATCATAATGGTGATTTCGGGATTCTCGGTCTTGGCCTGGTCATCACCTTTGCCGGAATCGCCAATTGGTGGCGAGAGGATTTCGGCAATGATGGCAAGAGCGAGCCGATTGCATTCGGTGAACCGTTCGGTGGCATCGAGGTTCGGAAGGTCGGGATGTGGATTTTCCTGATGTCCGAAGTGATGATCTTCGGCTCATTCTTCTCTTCCTATCTGCGTCTACGGACCGGCTGGACGACCCACTGGGATGTCAAGTGTGACGCTTTCGGTCATGGCACCCCCTGCCCGGACGGCTATGTCGTGGTCGCCAGTGAATTAATCAACGAGTCGATTTGGACTCTGCTCCCGGGTGCCATCAACACCTTCGCCCTGATTCTGTCCTCATTCACCTTGGTGACCGCTCTAAGCCATGCCAAGAAGATTGACTGGCAGAAGCCTACCGGCAAGTTGACCGGATGGTGGATGCCCGACCAGCGCCGGGCGGTGCGCAACAATCTGGTTGCAACCCTGTTCCTCGGCTCGCTGTTCCTGGTCCTGAAGTTGATCGAGTGGGATCACATGATGAACGGTGCCCATCCATTCACCATCGATACCTTGGCCGGTTCGGTCTTCTATGTGACCACCGGAGCGCACGGATTCCACGTCTTCGTTGGGTTGTTGGTGCTGTTATTCTTTTCTTTCAAGGCGCAGCGGGGTGGCTGGAGCCCTGACAATGCTCAAAGTATCGAATACTTCGGCCTGTATTGGCACTTCGTGGATTTGGCTTGGGTCGCCATCTTCCCGGCATTCTATCTGTATTGAGGTGATTATCTATGAGCGAACATCAATTGGCAAAATGGGAACATGCACTGGCAAAGCCATTCGGCAATATCTACAATTTCAATCTGGCTTTGCTGATGCTGTTCACCGTCATCGAAGTCGGTGCAGTCTACATGAACCTGCCAAGATACGAGACCTGGGCGGTACTGATCAGTGTTGGAATGGTCAAGGCTTTCGGAATCGCCGCGTGGTTCATGCACCTGCGCGGCGACCCGGTCATCATTACCAGAACCGCAATCTTTCCATTCTTCTTTGTCATCCTGATGCTGTGGGGAATTGGCCTGTCCAACCCCGCCGGGATTGAAGATCTACCGAGTTGGTGTACCCCGCCGTGGGTTCCAGCATACGGTGCCTGAATTTTTCTGACTCTGCGCTAAGGGTAAAAAGCAGACCCACCTCGCCCACTTTGATGTCACCTAGAACCACAATCAGCATAGCCTTGGTGCTGTGTCTGCTGCTGTCGGGATGCATCGGCGAAGAGGGAACGCTGAAATTCGAGGGTACGGCTATATCTGGGCCTGTGGCCGGTGACTTCACCCTGACCGATCAAGATGGTCAGCAGGTGAGTCTGAGGGATTACTCGGGTGATGTGGTGGTCATCATGTTCATCTTCACCCGTTGCCCCAATGTCTGCCCGGTGACCACCCAGAATCTCGGCGAGGTGGCCGACCAATTGGGTGATGAGATGGAAGGTGTGTCCTTCCTCTCAATCAGTGTCGACCCCGAGTACGATACCCCGGAGCGTCTCAAGGCCTTTGCCCAGAAGCATGGTGTCGATTGGCCGCACCTGAGCGGAACCCTCGAGGAATCGGAGAAGGTGTGGGAGAACTTCGGCGTCGTGGTTGAAAAGTCATTCATCGATTCGCACGGAGAGGAAAACCAAACCGAGAATAACAGCGACAACCCCTCTGGCGAAAATGACACCGATGATTCCTCCGACGGACACGAAGATGGTGACGGTCATGAACACGGTGAAGAGCAGGACAATTATTCGGTCGGCCATAGCACGGTGATGTTCATCCTCGACCGTGGCCAGCACAAACGGATAATCTGGAGTGGGGATTCGTGGGTTCCTGAGAAGGTCGTCAACGATATTCGCATTCTACTCAGCGAAAATCACTAGGATTCAAATTCAGGCTCGGCTTTCGCTAGAAAGAGAAATCGCTGAAATCACCATCGTCCTCAGCAACGCTTTGCCGACGTTTTGGTGGAGGGCCACGTTTCTTCTTCGAGGGTGGACCACGTTTCTTCTCCGCTGGCCCATCACCGGCCGGCGCACTCTCCGGTTGCGCTTGAGGCTCAGATGACCGTCTGGTTCTTCGGGTCTTTATGGTCTTGCGCGTCGGGGTGCTGGTCGGTTCGTTAATCGACGCTTGAGCGGATGAGAAGTGTCGCTTCGGCTCCGCTTCTGCCGGGCTGCTGAAGTCTCGGCCCGAGCCACCGACAAAACCGCCTTCGAAACTACCCCGGCTCGCACTTCCCCCTGAAATACTGAATGAGCGAGGAGCCGGTTCTTCTTCGAATACTACGCCCTCATCACCAACATCATATTCTCCAGACTCCATCTTGCGGGATATTTCATCGGCTTCCATGGTTAGTTGAACTTCACCACCTTCAACTTCGGCAGGGCCGACGGAACTCGTATCTGCAGCCAAGATTGAATCGAGGCTGAAACCCTTGATGGAGACATCCTCCTCTTTTTGTTGCTTTTTCTTGGTTTCTGGCTTATTGGCGATTGAGGTGTGAACTTCATCAAGGCCTTCCTTCCTTGATTCTCTGGCCTCGACCATGACCTGCCTGGCGGCGGCAAGGCCACCTTCACCGAGCAGGACCTTGGCCGCCGAGGCGGCGCCATGGCGTTGCATCAGAGTAGAGAATATGAACAGACCGAATGCTCCCCCACCGCCGAGGATGAGAACCAAGATGGTGAAAACCCAGGTATTCAACCCTCCGGTTGATGAACTATAACCTTCATTCAGAGTGATTCTATCGTCCGGGGTCTCGATGGTCATCACCAGAATATTTCCCCGGAATCCATCAATGCCGGTGCGGAGTAGTTCACAATCACCGATGGTCTTGACTACTGGTTCTTTTAGTGTGTAATAGTAATCATACGGGCTTGGCGCCGAGGAAGAGTATAACATATACCCGGTGATCTTCACCGGTTTGTGCCAATTGATGGCTTCCATCCCTTCAAGAACATCGGCACTTGCCGGTATCAGCCCGGCGGCGTGGAAACCGGTCTCTTCTTCTCCCCTCTCCAACTTGGGTTTACCCGCGGTCGTGGGCTCATATGGTCTGGCTCGGCCATCGTCATTGGGGTCACCCCAATCCTTCACCGTGACTCTGGTCCCCATCACCCCGCTCTCGTAATTTTTCATCGCCGCATCATAGGGTTCTAGAGCCGATAAAGCCTCGATGACGACCGCGGTGGATACGGCGCGACTGATACTATCCTCGTACGCACCGGCGCCATTCTGATAATGGTGTACCGCCGAGACCCAACCGGACAAGACCACCGGCATCGCCGGCGTATACGCATCTGAGTACAGCTCTTCTGATGACGGCATCTTTCCGGTTTCATTGCAACCGACCGCGGTGAGGTTCGACATGAATGAATTATTTCCGAAGGCGCTTTTGATGTTCACCACATTGTCGGGGCCATTCCAATCGACTTCGATTCCATCATCGCCCCAATCTGCTGCCGTGATACCGGTGCATCCACTCAGCATCGTCGCGCACAGGAGAAGAGCGAGCAGAGTGCGTCTGGCCATGCATCGCCAAGAACGGCACGGTATGAAAAATGAACCCATGCTTACCTATGGTAAGCAGGGTCAAGGTGAGGGGTTTGTCAATCGCAAGCGTGAACCCTCATGGTTAACATATTCATATGAGTGAGCAGGACCGCGGTACACAGTTGCGGAGATCGCATAGCTTGGTAGTGCGCCGGATTTGAAATCCGGTGGTTTCGGCCACGGGGGTTCAAATCCCTCTCTTCGCGCCAACCCGGAGCGTCATAACCCCAACATCAAGATTCAAACGACGCACCGCGAGGAGCAAGCGAAGAGAATCGATTTGATGAGCGTTTGTGACTCGCTTAATCATGGCCAAAGCGGGAGTCCAACCTGACAACCCACACCCGAAGGCCGAGAGTCGTAACAATGTGTAGTGGCCTTAGAGATCGTGGCCTTCGCTTGCCATTATGGCTGATTGGGAATCGAAGTGGCACCGCGCACGACCAACTGGTCGAGATGCCAGTCAAAAATCGCCGGCGCCTGTAACTGCGGCTCGCCATCCGACTGGGTGATATACGGTTTGCCAGATGGTTGGTCGAGCGGATTACCGGATTGGTCGAGTGGTCTGATCTCCAAACGGGTGAATTCCTGCTGGGTTATCCCCCATTTCCCGATGTGCTTGCCCTTCTTCAACGGTCCCATCAGTTTGAGCATCTGGAACTTCGACAGCCTGCCGGCGATTATCAGACTGCCCTTGGAGCGTCCGACGTGCATTCCGGGATTGACTTTGTAACCGCCACCGAAAGTTTCGCAGGTGGTGAGAGCATACATATCACAACAATCGATTTTCGGGTCATCAGCATCGATTTTTATCCACATTTCCCGTTTCTTAGCCGCGATGATTGCCCGCACTCCGAGATAAGTGTATTTGGAGGTGCCACGAATCCACTTCCCCTGATACAATTTTCGTCGGCTCACCTGAGCAGTCACCCCTCCATCACTCTCGAGGAAGGCCCAACGAACAACTCTCCCTTCCTGCTCAGGCTTTCCATCCCATTGGTGATTGATTGGAGAAGGATACTTTCCCTCGGCAGGCATTGCGAAAGCCTCGATGCGATAGGCTGGGCAAGAGCGGTCTGTGCCGCTCTTGAGAATCTCGATTGAGGCGGCGGTGTTCTTCATCGGATAGCCGTGACCGCGGGCGTAATCATTACCGGTCCCATACGGGATGATGCCCAGCACCAGATTGCCGCCGCGCAGACCACTGGCGACTTCGTGAACGGTTCCATCACCGCCGACCGCGACCACCAGTGGTCGCTCATCAGCGGGTAGGTCGGCGTATCGACTACGAAGATTCCAGGCTATTTCAGCGGCATGGTTGACCCGTTCGGTCAGCGTGGCCTCGACCGTGAGGCCAGCCGATTCCATCTCCGCCAATATCTTCCGCCAGCGCTTTCCGACCGAGCCATCTCTGCCGGTGGGGTTTACGATAGCGTGGATGCGGCTCATGGATAGGACATGTCGGTAGTCGCCTTGAAGTCATGGGCAAGACTGGCTAGGCTAGGGTGAAGAGATGGCTTGGTCAGAGGCTGAGGTCGGTTTCATGCGCGTAGCCCTGCAAATCGCCGAGCGCGGGCGAGGACAGGTCAGACCTAATCCACTGGTAGGCTGTGTTCTGGTAAAGGATGGTGAGGTGGTGGCACAGGGTTGGCACGACCATCTCGGTGGATTGCATGCTGAACAAATGGCCATCGCCGATGCCGAAAAGCGGGGTATTTCGACCAATGGCACAACCGCGTATGTGACTTTGGAACCATGCAACCATCACGGTCGCACCCCGCCTTGCACCGAGGCTTTGTTATGGGCCGGAATCACCTCGGTCGTGGTCGCTCATGCTGACCCGAATCCGACCGTGCGAGGAAATGGTATCGAATACCTGCGACGAGAAGGGTGTGCGGTCAAGTGTGGTCTGCTCAAGGATGAGGCGGCGGTACAGATGCAGTCATTTCTGAACTGGTGTGAAAAACGCCGACCTCTGGTCACCCTGAAAATTGCCATCGACCGCAATGGCGCGGTCGATGACCTCGCCCTAGCATCCAAGCGTTTCACCTCGCCGGACAGCCTTGATGCTGTTCATCGTCTGCGCCGCGACTGTGATGCGATAATCATCGGCGTCGAGACCATTGTGCGCGACAACCCTTCGCTGACAGTGCGACGTATCGAGTTAGGGCACGGTCGTCAACCCGTGCGAATAATACTCGACCGGGCACTGCGCACTCCCCTCGACTCCACGATCCTTGCCGACGAGCACCAGACCATGATTCTCCACACCGAAGGTGAGGAGGGGAATATCACTGCTCTGTCCAGTCGAGAGAATGTCGAAGTCGTGTGTATGAAATCCGCAGACTCGCACAACGGAGTTGACCTGAACCGGGTCTTGACGCTGCTCGGAGATAGGGAGTTTCAGGAAATCATGGTCGAAGGTGGAGCCGAGACCGCACGGCGGTTCCTCGCCGCTGGCCTCATCGACCGGGCGATAATCATCAGAACCGAGGCCGAATTCACCACCCCCCTCGCCCTCGGTATTGGAACAGAACATCTCATCGAGAAAGGCCTGGAACTTTATCAAGAGGTCGACTGGGGAGGCGACCGAGTGCAACTATGGTCGAGAGAAAACCTACCGTGGCCGAGCCCAGACTGGCCCTGATAAGGCCAACCGACCCTCCCCCAAAAAAAATACTCATTATCAGCCGCGGGCGGGCAGGTTGAGAACTGGACTGAGGCGACGTCAGTCGCCGAGGGAAGTTCGATACCGAATCGACCGCCGATTAGAGCATCAATATGCAGAGGCGGGCGATGCAGGATTCGAACCCGCGTCGACGGGTTCGAAGCCCGTCAGGATATCCAGGCTACCCTAATCGCCCATTTGATGCGGCGATGGTCACACCCTTTGAAATCAACGGAAGCATCGCGCACTCATGCGACACCAGAGCTCACCCTGTCTAAGGCACGGCTGTAGCCGCTGTTGTCGCGATACCAAGATGCCATTGAGCAATGCCGAGGCACAGAAGATCGCCGCCGCCACCGGGAAGAAAATCGAAGAGTTCACCAAGCCGTTATCGGCAACCGGCGGAATTCTTGAATTGGCAAATAATCCTGCGACACGGGCCTGTGTTTTTCTCGCTACAGACTCACCGGAACTCGACGCCGAGGGAATCTGCACCATCCATGAAATAAGGCCCGAGGGATGCCAGATCTATCCGGTCATCCTCGACCAGAATGATGCCGCGTGGATGGATATAATCTGTCCCCACACGGCCGAGTTTGACCCACCTACCGAAAAATTGCGTTTGGCTCTGATGGAATTGGACCGCCTCATCAATGCTGAGGCAGAGACCCGCGATTAGGCGGTGCGGGCCAAGACCATCACTCGGACCATCGAGGCGTGTACCGGAATCAGCCACTTACCGTTGACCTTCCATCCGACCTCCTCCATCGCGGCGCAGATTTCCGACCACGACTGGCCATAGATTTTCTCATCGCCACTGGCTTCACAAGGCAACATACATACGAGGTATGACCCCTCACCAACCACTTTCCGGGTACTGGCACAGACTCGGATGAACAGGTTACCGGCCTCTTCGGAGCGCCAGGCATTGCGGCCATACGGTGGGTCGACACATACTCCATTAATCTCTTCCAATATCGTTGCGTCGAGAATGTTTGGTAACTCCGTTGCATCACCTACCTGTAATCCAGCTTCGACGGTCGCCCCATTGTCCGATGCCCAAGAAAAATTCTCCTTCGCCCCAGCAACCATTTCCTTATCCAAGTCGAGAGATAAACTGGAAATCCCCATCAGACTCGCTTCCACCCCGATACCACCGGTGCCGCACATCGGGTCGAGAATAACGCCTTGACTGCGAACCAGATTGAGCATCAGACGGGCGTGGCGCGGGTCGAGACTGACGGGTTTGAAGAACGGCCGCTGAGTCGGTGAGCGTTGCTTCCAACCGGCCCTCGGCGGCGCGCTGAAATGACTGAGACCCCAGACGATTAATCCACTCTGGCAATTCACCACCAAGCCGATTTCGACCTGTGGATCCTCTAGGTCTATGCTCCAGCCCACGGCGGAGAGTACTGCGCCCAGATGACCGGCGAGGGCACTTGCCGACCAGCCCGAAGCCCTCTCTCCGTGGCGGGTCGGGCGCACTGCGACCGTGCCCATTTCCGGTGTCAGTGAGGTTGTAGTCAGCCATTCAGCAAATGCATCCTTCAGGTCATCTTCCTTCACCTCTTTCGGCTCTCCGGAAATCACAATATGTGCCGCTGGTTGTAATAAATCATCCAAGGTGGCAGAAAATGACAGGTCAGATGCAGTGAGAGCGGTGGCACTGAAAAGCAATCTTTGCGACCCAAATAGTGGGTTGACCTTGCCGACCAATGCCGACATCTCAGCGGCGAATAATTGGCCGTGCCAGCCGCTACCCACCAAGATACTCTGCATGTGACCATTACCGGCGGCGTGATTCATCCTCAAGACGGTTGCGCGGCCCTACGGGCCGAGGTGGCCGCGGGTGAAAGCCTCAATATGGGGCGATGTCTCGGCGGTATTAGGTGGCGATAGTGCAGGACAATCGTAGGCGGCACCGATTGGTGCTTTCAGGCCTCATTGTGGCGTTATTTGCCCTTTCCGTATCGACCGCAAGTGTCTCTGCGGTGGCAATGCAAGAGGAAGAACCGCGCGGCACCCCAATATCATTTGATTTGCAGACATTATACTTTTACGGCGAAGAGAATACTGGAACCCCAGATACCTGGGATGCGTGGAACCATGCCGGTTCAACTGATCCTGATACGGATAGTAGTTTCAGCGAATCGAATTTTCCCGGAGCAGCAAATAACGGTGGTGGCAACAGAGTTTTCCTGTTTGTGGGAAGCGCTCCAGTCACCGAGAAATTATTGATTAATTCAGAACTGCCGATGACTGGTATTATCGATTTGAGTATATTCAGCCAGACCGGCACCGCCAATCAGCAAGTCCGAATAACCATGTCGGTTGGTGACAAGCAATACGTGGCAGTAACCTTGAATCAGCAGAATCAGAATGACGATGATGTATACGAATTCTCACTCGACTCAAGTCTGAAGGAATTGGAAATCGGTGAGGCAATTTCATTGAAAGTTGAATTTACCAAGCCCGGCGGAGCTGGAGATGGATACACCCTCTATCTCGGACGAGACTCTTTTGAGATGAGCGTACCGGTATTGCCTCCTGAAGAAGTGATAATTCCCCCCAGCCAAGGAGGAATACCAGGAGAATATTCCAGCCCCTACGCCAATTCTTCTAACCAATTCTCCGAACGACCGGTGCCGCGGGCCGGAACCGTCTCCCCCATCGTCTGGGGTATTATTTCTCTAGGTTGGATAATCCCGGCAGGTATGTTCATCCCCAACCTGAGCATCTTCAAGCCGATTGGAATCGCCTTCCTATCGATTGGCATGTTAGTCTCCCTCTCGGTGGTGCCGATAATGACCAATATGGAAGGCCCGGCTGATATGGATCTGGGTTCTGTCGGCGCCGCCGATTATACCACTCCTGATATGCTGGCATCTCTAGACGCCACCCCGGGAGAATTTCTCGCCGGGATAACCCCAGGCACCTCGATGAAACTTTACGTCACCTACGACCGGGTTTACACCACCAACATAGATGGTGTCGTGGGTAAAGGTGGCCAGTCCACCCCCACTTCCACACAAGTGATAGGACTCGGCTTTGAGGACTATGCCGAGGTTCTGGCCGACAACACTACCGCCACTCAGCGAGGTAGTGAGAGACTGCACCTGTATTTCTCGCTGATTGATTCAAGCGTTAATCTACAGGAAGGGCATGCGATTATCATCAATGCCACCTTCGTTGAGAGATGTGCAGGCTGTGCAGAGGTCGTCCCGCAATGGGCTAGTTATGTTGACGAAGATAATCTGGCCGACGGCTCAAGGAAGGGAATAATGGCTGGCGATGGTAGCCCACGATACATCATTCCCGCCAGTGCGGTTGAAGTGGTGAATGTAAAACCAACTTGGGGTGGATATCCGCTGATGATATGTGCTCCTCTGGCCATCGCCGCCTTCGCCTTTGGTGGCTGGAAGTGGAAAGAGGCGCGCGATGCGTGGTTGGCCGAGAATTATGTTGAAGAGGAATTCGATGAGGATGAATTCGACGACGAGGACTTCGATGAGGATGAGTTTGACGACGATGAATTCGACTGACCTTGCATGAAATGGTGAGGGAGCATGGGTTGTAACCTGCGTGATTTAGCTGAGAGCGAGGTCATCGACATCGCTGATTTGGCCGGAAAACGGGTCGGCATCGATTCCTTTCTGGTCGCCTTCCAATTCCTCACCTCGATCAGGGCCCGCGGCGCGACCGGGGACGGGGGGCCTCTCAAAGATGGCAAAGGTCGTACGGTCTCACACCTGATGGGATTTTTCGACCGCGCCACCACCCTGCTCGCCGCTGGGGTGATTCCGGTTTTCATCTTTGATGGCAAGCACCCTGAACTGAAGGCAGAGACTATTGCCAAACGCTCGCAATCACGCCGTGATGCGCAGGAGAAGTGGGACCAGGCACTTGCTGAAGGTGATTATCCCGAAGCGCAGAAATGGGGTCAACGGGCAGTGCGATATACCCCCGAGATGGTCGAGGAGAGCATCGAGATGCTGCGCCTGCTCGGGGTTCCGGCATTCCGCGCCGCGGCCGAAGGTGAAGGGCAGGCGGCGGTGATGGCTGCGAATGGGCTTATCGACGTGGTCGCGACCCAGGATTGGGATGCTCTACTGTATGGAAGTCCGGTATTGGTGCGCAATCTGATGTCGGTAGGCAGTAAGCGTATGGGGCGGGTTATCCGGGCGGAAAAGATAATCCTTGCCGACGTGCTCGATAAAAACCAGTTGAGTCGTGAACAGTTGGTCGACCTCGCCATCATGATCGGCACCGACTTCCACCCGGGAATCCGCGGCATCGGACCCAAGACCGGATTGAAATTGATTCGCCGGCACCTCACTATCGAGAAGGTCTGTGAGTTCAAGGAGATTGCAGTACCAGAAAACCTCGACGAGATTCGGGAACTTTTTCTCAACCATCCCGCCACCACCGGGCATGACCTTGAACTGAAGCCAATCGATACCGATGCGCTGAAGGCATGGCTGACAGAACGTGATTTCAGTGAGCGGAGGATTGAGCGCAACCTCGCTAAATTAAACAATACTTCACAGATGAGAAAGACGGGCCAAGCCAGCCTGTTCGATTACTAGCGAAGGCCGCTGAGATTAGCTTCAGGCAAGGGCTTCGCTAGTTTAACTCCAAGCTTTGATTTCGCTGGCGCATCCCTGATACTCTTCGGTTCCTGTTGCCATCGCATCATGGTAGATCTTGATTTGCTTGACCGCCACACCATCTGACCACTCGCCCATATTTGCCAACCAGGTCTCATTGAAGAGGTAGGCATCGGCCGAGATATCGGTCGAGGCATAGCCGTCGCTATGACTGACCATGTAGTCTGCCTGAGCATCAGCACGGCGATAAAATCCCCAATCGGCCAAGACCTCGTGTACCTGCGAGGCCTGCAGGTAATGCGAGGCGACCATCGGCGGAAAGCCATGGCGGTCACTTGGTATAGTCATCAGAATCACCTGCCCATCGCCCAAATCCCCAACCCCATCGCGTGAGATTATCCTCTGTTGATGCCATACCCCGTAGCATGGACTGACGCTGGTATCATCTTCGGAAATAGCGATATGGACCAGGGTATTTGCTGGCAGTTGGCTCATATCACCGCGCAGTTCAGCATCTACCGAATGGGCATATGGTGCTTCCAAGGCGATGAATAGAGATCCATCTCCCCAACCCCGTGCCAGAGATTCATCCAAGGAACGGAAGGTCAAGCCAGCCCCTAGACTGTGGCCGCCGACCCACAGATGTGAAGGGTCGATGGAGGTGTTTCCGATTACCGAGTTTATCCAAGCACTTCGGTTTCCGACCAGGGCAGTCTCATTCAGATGCTCGATGGCCGCGGCTATCGCCGCACTACGCGGGATATGTTGAGGATGGTTCGACCTCCCTTGCGCTTCTATCAGGTCGAAGGTATCAACTCCTATCGGGTGTACATCCGAGGGATACTGGATGAAGGCTACCGCCATCCCCTTGGCTGAAAGATGGGTCGCCCAGTCGATGTAGGTCTCCCAGTAAGGGTTGCCGAAACCGTGCAGCATTATCGCTAATGGCATCGACTCCCTTCGCTCATCCGTAGGAATCTGCGGCAGTGTGAGATAGATTGAGAATTCGATATCATCCTCGACATCGCCGATGATCGCCGCCACCTCGGTCGGCATCGGATAGGCATAGGCCTGGGTGGTCACCGAATAGGGACCTGGAGATGAACCATAGCCCTCAGCGGGAGCAGAAGGTGGCGCTGCGGCGACACCCAGCATCGCTGGAATAGCCGGTATCAACAACCAGACACAGAACAATATCACCACCAGATGAAGGGTTTTTCCGGCACTATCCCAACGCCCGATAGGCTCACCGTCGCGGGTGAAAATCGGCAACGGCCACACGAATAACAACGCCAACAGGGCGAGAATGACCAATGCGTAAGCGGCGACGGCCAAGATGAAGGCACCACGGAAATATGCGATATCCAACAACTCATGTATCACCACCAGTGAAAACGAAACCCCGAGCAATAATACACCCCCGACCCGCAGCCAAGGCCACCAATCACGGTCACTGAATGCAGAGCGCAGGCGGTAGCCGGAGTATATCAGGGCAAGACCAATGATAAACATCAAGAACGGAGATTGACGCAGGATGAAAGTCCAGTCGAGACTGCGCAAAGCATGCAACCAAAACGCATCGGCAGAATTCTTCCCTTGAGATAACAGATAAAACGGCTGGATGAATAGAGACATCAACCCTCCGATGAATACCACCGGCAGGGCCCATTGCGGTGGCTGGGAGGTCGACTCGGGTGAAGACCGGGGAGGCGAAGGGTGAGGCTCATCCACAATTCTCCGGTGAAAATAACTACAATATAAAGCGAAGGCCACCACGGGGGCTTGATGGAAGATGATGAATTTACTCCGGCTCTCTCGCAACAGGAGTACTCAAGGCAACGGCGGTGGAAACTCCTCCTCATCTTCGGGGTATGTCTGAACGCATTGGTCATCTTCACCAGCGACCTGGGACTGGATACCCATATTCACCTGACCTATGCAACCGTCGAAGCAGGTCAGGGTGAGGCCGCACTCGACTGGGGCCATACCCGGCCTATCGACCCACTATCCAGCGACCCCGCATATGCACCGGTGAAAGAGGATGGGTGGTTCGACTTCATCGGTGATTCGCCAACCGATGTTCGCCTGCTGTCATTTGCCATCACCTTGGGCTTCATCGGCTTATTGTACAAGCAGGAACATCTCGAATTGGCCGCCATGGTCGCGCTCTATCCGACTTTCATCTTCTCGACCGGGCGCGGCTATCCCGAGGTCTTCATCGCCGCCATGCTCTATGCCGTGGTGATTCTGATCGCTCATGCCTGCCGCACAGAAGATGTGAATCGGGCGCGATTACGGGCGCTGTCAATCGCCGTCCCGATGGCGGCCATCGTCGCGGCGAAGGGTATGAGCATGTGGTGGGGGCTGCCTTTCGGGCTCGTGGCTTTAGTTTGGTTCGAGGGCGCTCGTCGCAGTCCTTCATTTGCGGCCTGGGCCAGCCGTCCTGCCGGTGTGGCGGTGGTTGCCGGTCTGGGCGTAGCGGCGCTGATGCTGGGGCTCGGATTGTTCGGACTCGGCGCTACTTTGAGCGTGATCGGCGATGCCCCGGCAAGATTCACTTCGGCACTGTTGATCTCGGTTTTCGATGTGCTCGTGATATACGCGTTATTCGGCATGGTATTATGGCCCTTCATCGGCGCGGCCATCAAAGGTCTGGGCGCGGTATCCGACCTCGAGGTTGCCAGTCTTGTCGGACTGATCGCCGCCTTTGCTGCGGCGATTACCGTATATGTCGCCGCCCTGTGGACCTACGAATCATTACTTTGGGGAGCTGAGTGGCCGTCGGTGACTTGGACGATGGGCAATAATGGCCGCTATATCTCATTGCTATTGATTCCGACCTTCATCCTGCTCAAGCGGATGAACGACCTGGGCCTGAAGGTTCCGTGTCTGGAGAACCCCGGCACCAGATACCGCGCCCTGATGATCGGCCTCGCCCTGGTGCTGCCATTGAGCGGGCTGGCCGCGCTACATGGCCAGACGATGTGGAGCGATGAGGCTGGTGAGGTGATGGCGAGGAACATGGAGGACGGTGAGGACTTCCTTTTCGTAGCCGAACCGACGTTGGGAATGCACTGGCTGTACACCTTCCACTACGATATCGACCCCTTTGGTAACAATAACAACACCGGCCATTGGCGCGCCGACAGCACCGATTGGCGCGACGAACTGGTAAATGGTACCGTAATCGATAACCGGGGAAGTCTGGACGATGTCGAATGGCTGGTAATCGCTCCCGGAGCTGGTGAAGCGCCCGAGGGATGGGGTCTGGCGGCGCAGGGTGAGGCCGATTTTCTCAACGGTGGCGGGACTTGGAGGGTTTACACCACCAACAGTGAGATCATCACATTCTGAAATTCGATTTCAGCGGCTGTTCTTATCGTCCTGCACCTGAATGCGGATTGCCTGGGCACCGCTCTTCATGTTCTGCATGGTCTTGCGTATACGGGTGCCTGCGGCTCTGTTTCCACGGTCGTGTTTTGCTGCGTCGGCTAGTGAATCGGTCAACTCGTCTATCATACCCTGCATCATATCTTGCACTGACATGGTGTAAACTCTTCGGCGACCGTTCTTATTACTTATGCCTACATAATTCATCAGTCCCCCTTCAATAAAGAGAAAATGTGAGCCCGTGAACCGCTGATCAGCTGGTGTCTCAACCGCATGGTGGCCCGCTACCCGTAGAGATCGGTTATCGTATGGTCATAGCTGAAGTATCTGGAAATCACGACGATAGGGTAACGATTAATCACGTTGTGCCGCGGTCAGCGGAGAGCCTGTGAAAGGGGAATCGATATAATGGCTAAACCACGGGCCTTTGATGCGACCGTGGTGCTTTGCGGTCTGAATAATTCGTATGAGCATGGATTGGTGAGAGGGAATGAGTGGATTCGATTATGTCATCACCATCGGTGGAGCGGCCGGACAGGGCATCGCCACCCCGGGAAATATCCTCGCCCGTCTTTTTGCTCGCCTGGGCATCCACATGTACGCCTACAACGCCTACCAATCAATCATACGTGGCGGTCACTCCTTCCTGACCATACGCTGTAGTGACCACGAGATCCGCACCCACGGTGACGTCATCGACCTGATGATATGCCTCAATCAAGATACCATGGACCGGCACCTCGAGCACCTGGGCCCTAATACCTCGGTCATCTTCAACAGCGACACCATCGAACCGGGAAAGGCGGCAGATGGAGTCCGGTTATGCCCGATGGCGGTAACCGAAATAGTCGGCAAGGGCGCTAACAAGTTGATGCAGAACACGGTGGCGATAGCGGTCACCTGCCAACTGCTCGGAATCGAGTTCAAGGCGCTAGAAGACGTACTCAATTTCCAGTTCTCAGCTAAAGGCGAAGAACTGATGGCGATGAATGTAAAAGTCGCGTGGGCGGCTTACGAGCACTCGGCAGCGAATTTCAAACCTGCATCGCAACAGGCACCAAAACCGGGTCGCCCGCTGGCGGTGTGGGCCGGCAATCAAGCCTTTGCCATGGCCGCGGCCGGTGCCGGGGTCAAGTTCTACTGCGCCTATCCGATGAGTCCTTCGACCGGCATCCTCCACTGGATGGCGGCAAACGGGCGTGAACTGGGCATCATGGTGCGACAGGTCGAGGACGAGATCAGCGTCATCTGCATGACTGTGGGAGCGGCGCACGCCGGTTGCCGCTCGATGTGTGCCACCTCCGGTGGCGGATTTGCATTGATGACCGAAGGGGTCGGTGCCGCCGCGATGATGGAGATTCCCATCGTCATCGTCAACGTGCAACGAGCCGGCCCCTCGACCGGGGTGCCGACGAAGACCGAGCAGGGCGACCTATGGCAGGTGCTCGGAGCCAGTCAAGGCGACTTCCCGAAACTCATTCTCGCGCCGAGCAGTCCTCTCGATGCCTTCCAGACGATTCCCGAGGTCTTCAACCTCGCCGACAAGTACCAGTTGCCGGCGATAATCCTCTCCGACCTGTTGATATCCGATGAGACCTCTACCATCGACCCGGAACTGCTCGACATGCACCCCCTCATCGACCGTGGCGAATTAATCACCGAAGTCGGAGATGAGGCGGGAAATTATGAACGTTACAAATTCACCGACAGCGGCATCTCGCCGCGCGCCCTACCGGGAATCCCCGGCTATGAGCACGTGGTCGCCACCGACGAGCACATGCCCGACGGCGTGCTCATCAGCGACGAATACACCCATCCGCACAAGCGCCGGGCGATGTTGGAGAAACGACAGCGCAAGATGGACGGACTATTGGCTGACCTGCCCCCACCGGCTATCGTCGGTGATGCCGACGCTGAGGTGACGCTGGTCGGCTGGGGCTCGACCGCCGGTGTCATCCAGGAGGCCATCGGCCAACTGGCGCAGGCGGGAGTTTCCGTCAATCACCTGCACTTCAAGTGGCTGGTACCGTTCCATGCTGACGAGGCTGTGCAACTGCTGTCATCGTGCAAACGCACCATCATCGTCGAGAATAACTACTCCGGTCTGTTCCACCGCTACCTGCGCGGTGAGACCGGCTTCACCGTCGATGGTCACATCCGCAAGTATGATGGCGAGCCGTTCAAGCCACACCACATCGTAGCCGCGGTTCAGGAACAACTCGAAGGTGGCGAGACCTTATCGGTGCCGTATGAGGAGATTATTGTCTGAGGAGGAGAAGAAATGACTGAAACCAATGCACTTACAGTACTACAACCGAAGGACTTCAAGGGTAAGGTGGACCCTGATTGGTGTCCCGGTTGCGGTGACTTCGGGGTTCTCAGCAGCCTGCAGCGAGCGGTCTCTGAACTCGGCCTGAAACCGCATCAGATCCTTACTGTCAGCGGCATCGGTTGCTCGTCCAACTTCCCCGGATTCTTCAATTCATATGGGATGCACACCCTGCACGGGCGCTCTCTACCCCACGCTTCGGGAGCGAAACTCTCGAATCATGAGATGACGGTCATCGTCACCGGGGGAGATGGTGATGGCTACGGTATCGGCGGCAATCACTTCACCCACACCAGCCGGCGCAACCTCGACATTCTCTACCTGGTGATGAACAACCAGATCTACGGGCTGACCACCGGTCAGATATCCCCCACCAGTGAGGTCGGGATGAAGACCAAGAGCACCCCGCACGGCAGTATCGAATTGCCGTTCAACCCGATTGCCAGTGCGATTACCAACGGCGCAACTTGGGTGGCGCGCGGCTACACCGGCAATGTCAAGCAGTTGGTATCCCTGATCAAGGCGGGTATCGAGCACAAGGGGTTCTCTCTGCTCGATGTTTTCAGTCCCTGCGTGACTTTCAACAAGGTCAACACCTACCAATTCTTTCGCCCTCGAGTACAGCCGCTTGAGGATATCGGGCACGATGCAAGTGATTGGAAGGAAGGAATCGAAAAGGCGATGGAATGGGGGGAGGTCATCCACACCGGGATCTTCTTTGAGACCAATGCCAGACTTACGCTTGAGGAGCAGGAACCTGTTCTCGATGAGGGCGGGCCACTCGCTCACCGCCAACTCGGCCTGGACACCGAGCAGACCGAGCGTATCGTCGCCCGGATGATGTGAACCGGTCATCCTTCAACCGGCCTGCATCTCCACCATCGGCATGACCGGCCAAACCGACCTATTGTCCGGTCTGGCACCTCCTCACCTCGAGTATCGGTGTTATCTAGATGGGATAGGGCGGAACCTAGGACAGAGGCGGAGCCCATAGCCCACCGCGGCGAGCATGGTCATCGAGATGCCAATAGACCGTGACCACTTCATGTGAACCGTCGCAGATATTCTCGTCACTGGCCAGAGGCAGGGTGGATATCCGTCGCCAGGCCCGCTTGGCAAATCCCCGTAATATCGGCAGGTGAAGTGCCGGGCCACAGGCGGGGCCGATGCTCGAGGTCAACCAGGGGCGCTCGACCACTCCGGCAGATTCCATCGCCGCTTCGACCTTCTGCCACGAATTACCCTTTCCCGCCTTGCGTGCAACCAGCATGCTCGGATTGACTGAAGAGTCGACGGTGAATCCCTCTCTCGCCAACACCTTGGACATCCACGGGGCGACATAGCCTGCTGGAGCCCTGAACCACGGTCGCCAAGCCGGGCCGGAAAATTCCATTATCTCCCGCTTAGCCAATCGTAATGCAGTGGTGAATCCCTTCTGGTCCTCGCCCCATGCTGACCATGAACGGTGATTCAGACCATGGCAGGCGATGGTGATATGGGGTGAGGCCGACAATAAATCTGCCAACCAATTGCGGAAATCTGCATCGCCGAGTTGGTCGGCGATGACGAATATGGTCGCCGCTCGCTGGCGCGGCTGCTTTAGATGCCAGCGAGCGAAACCTGCCATACCCTTGCGCAGGCGAAGCGAAGGCGAGGTCGACTGCATGGCTGAGGACGAGCGACTGCGGGTTGGGTGCCCCTGCTGTCCGGGACGGTGCCTCTGGTCATCGCTGTCAACCGTCAACCACAATTCAGGCAGACTCGCCACCCCCGATATTAACCACCCAGAGTGCGTGGGGCACGGTACGTCCACCGACTTCTATCGGCCAGAAATCCGGCTCGACCCGCCGCCCGCCCCACTGGTCGCAAATCGCCCGACAGGTCGCTAGTCCGGCCTCATTCTGGGGATGGACGGTGATTTCCATCTGCACCGGTCCTGGTTGAGCTGAGACCCAGGTGAATACCGCGTTCACCGAACGTATGGCGATACCACGTCTTCGGGCGCTGGCCCGCACCCAATAGCCCAGATTCCATTGACTATCTTCTATTTGCAACTCATCTCCGATACCGACCAGACCAACGAATTCATCGTCTTCATGAATCGACCAGAAGTGGATTCTTCCACTCCTGCTGTGTACCTCTAATTCAAACAAAAAGTCGGAAATCTGCGGGCTTGCCTCGATTTTCTTATCGAACCAGGGAATCGCACTATAGGTTCCCTCGGGGTCCTCGCTGTGCGCTTTGAGCATCTCGGAAAACAGTCGCCGATTGACCGCGGTCAGATGTAGGCCATCATCGGCCGATAGGTCCGGAGTGGCCTGCATTGCTCTTCCCCATCACGCCGAGGTGGTATACGGCAGTTGAAACCTGCTGGTCATCGGGGTGCGCCTTTTGCGCCGATGACAGCATGCTGTTGAGTTCTTCTCGCCGGCCTAGAATAATCAAAACCTGCCCTACATAGTAGAGCAGATCGACGCGCTCACCCAAATGCGGCCCAAGGCGGTCGAGGGAGGTGGCCGCAGTGGTGTGGTCGCCGCGTTGACCCGCTTCCATGGCTTCCTTCAACTCACGATACAGGTCACGGTAATCCCAGGCCTGGGCCGATGACCACGGCCAGATATGCCCATTATTCGAGTTGCCGAAAGCCGCAGCCGGAGGAGGTGTTGTCGGGGCTTGGGTGGAGGTTTTGGGGATTACCGCGGCCGGGTCTGGCGAAACCTCGGGGAGTGGAGGTAATTCGACCTCCACTTCGACAGACGGCTCAGGTAGTGGCACAGAAACTGAATCGTACCCGGCCTCGCCATCTCCCTCACCTATCGCATCGGTAACCGCATCGGTAACCACATCGACGGCCACATCGTGGACGCCATCTGGAAAGGCCGGCAATCCGACAGATACCTCGACAACCATATTGGTGACCGCATCGTAAACCGGCTCGGGCGAAATCTCGGGAGCCACCGCCGGAGAAACCTCAGATGGAAGTTCACCCACTGGAACCGACTCTAATTCGCCAACCGGCCTCGACTCCGCTTCGGCAGTAGGGGTGAAAAAGTCGGTCTCATCCCTATCAATCGGTGGTGGGGTGATGACTTGAGGCAATTCCGGCAGGCTCAGCAAATCGACATCGGCCTCGGCCTCATCGACCTCGATCTCCTCGGCAACCTCACTGGCATAATCCACGTTCTGTTCGACCGTAACCCCGGGTAAACTCGTCAGGGTCGGTGTTGATTGTGACTCTGCCGGCCCGTCGCCATCGACCTCTGTCTCTGAGAAAGTAGGGCCTGTCGATTTGATGAAGGTGAATGCGTCCGCCTCTTCATCTTCGCTGTCGATGACTTGGTATTGGTCTATTTCCACCATCATTTCGTCCATGGTGATAACGTCTACCGGAAACGTCTCTTCCACCTCAGTTTCCATCTCAGCGTTCAACAGTTCATCGAGCAGGACATCTTCCTCCGTATCACTGACAGCCTCATCCTGCTGGCGGATATTCTTCTCCAACTGGAAGTAACATTGGCTACAGGAACTGGCATCGAAGGGGTTCTCCAATTCACATAGCGGGCATATTCTTCCGGTGGCTTCCTTTTCCCTGCGGAAACGCCCGAACATCATATCCCCATCTATGCCGGCAGCATCTAAACCGTTTAAGAGTCTCCGTCAACCGAGCATTGAATACGTCGGCCAAGAATACCGAAACGGCGGGAAGAAAATGCTGGGTGGTTGATTATGGGCAATATCCGCAGATTTGGCCACGGCGATGGTCGCTACCGCACAGAAGCACCACCAGAAGAAGAAATGCCGGCGCGATGGCGCCGCTCTCAGGACCACCACTCCGCCTATCGGCGATTGACCGAATGGGAATTGCAGGATGAACTGAGCGAGGTTGATGAGCGGTGGAAGGAATGGAAACGTGGCCGCTTGGTCGAGGCCGGTCTGGCTCTATTCGACTTGGTCGGCAAACCACGTGGCCATCTTTTCGGCGATCCGATTGCGGTATTCTCGATGCGCGGCGGGGGTGAGATGCCGTGGCACAAATTCGGCCATGGCGATATCGTCATCATCTCCCGCAGCCGACCGTGGGATGAGAAAGTGGTCGAAGGGGTGGTCCTCGACCGCAGTCGAACGCGTATTCGCATCGTCTGTAACGATTTACCGGAAGGATTGCGAAAAGGGGCGTGGCGCCTGGACCGCGGGGCAAATCGGGTTGCCCACGACCGGATGCAAGAGGCCCTGGATGACTTCCACTCAACCGAGGGCGGCGTCGGAACGGTCTTGCAAAATGTTCTGTTGGCCAATCTGCACGACCTCGATGCTTCGGCGGCGATGTTGCCTGAACTGGGGCCGATGAAACGCAAATTGGCACCGGTCGACCTCGCGGGACTACGCCTGAACAATAGTCAAGCCGAAGCCATCTCCGCCGCGGTGATGCAGCGCCTGACCTTGATCCAAGGCCCCCCGGGTACCGGAAAAACCCACACGGCGGTTCATTTGCTGAAAATATGGGCGGGGCAGGAAACCGGCCCGATTCTCGCCTGTGCAGACTCTAACGTCGCGGTCGACAATCTAGTCGGAGGACTACTCGATATCGGGGTCGATGCGACAAGAATCGGCCGGCCGGTGAAGGTGCGAGAAGAATTGCGCACCGCGACCTTGGATGCGAGGGTCGAACAGCATCCCGACCGTGAAGAGGTGAAGATGATGATTGACGATGTCATGTCATTGAGCCGAGAGATAGGGCTATTGAAAGGCAAGGCGAGAGGGCTGGCACACCGTGATATCTCGCGTGGGTGGAAGGAAATCCGCAGGTTGGAGGCAAGAATAATCGAAGAAATCCTCGACCGCACCGAAGTAATCTGCACCACCTGCATCGGCGCCGGACATCCGATTCTCGGCCAGCGTGATTTCCCCCATGTTCTCATCGACGAGGCGACACAGGCCACCGAACCAGCGGCTCTGGTGCCGATTGTACGCGGCGCCAGACAACTGGTACTGGTCGGTGACCACCGGCAACTTCCTGCCACCGTCATCAGCCTGAGAGCTGAGGAAGGAGGACTTGCCCGTTCACTGTTCGAGCGCTTGATCGCCGCCGGAATCACCCCTCACCTGCTGGAGACCCAATATCGCATGCATCCGACCCTACGTGATTTTCCCTCGGGAAGATTCTATGATGGTCGCCTCATAGATGGAATTTCCGCCGCTGACCGACCGGCGCCGGCCGGCTTCCTCTGGCCCGACTGGGATTCACCGGTAGCCTTCATCCCCATCGATGGCAGCGAGCAGGTCGATTCCGAAGGGCAGTCAAAATCCAATCTCGACGAGGCCGCTCGTCTGGTCACAGTGGTTCAGGACCTGCTCGCACCCGGCGACCTCCAGCCCAGTGATATCGGCGTCATCACCCCCTACAACGGTCAGGTGAGACTACTCGACGATCTGTTCGAGGCGGCCGGCGGGAGAGATGCGGGGGGGCCTTATGCCGGACTGGAAATCAAGAGCGTCGATGGCTATCAAGGTAGAGAGAAAGAGGTCATAGTCTTCAGTACGGTGCGCGCCAACAGCGATGGTGAGGTCGGATTCCTCGCCGATTGGAGACGATTGAACGTAGCCATCACCAGGGCGCGGCGCGGCCTGATTATTCTCGGGAACATGAACACCTTGCGCCACGACCCGACCTGGGCCGGATATCTCGACTGGATGCAGGAGCGCAAACTCATCGCCTGGCATGCGGTAGGGGATTGAGCGGTGGTTTCACATATGGCAGAGGTCAGCAGGTGATGAGGAAGATGAGCGCTTCGACGGACTCTCCGGTAACCGTTTACCAAGGCTCGTCGACAATGGCCAGGGCGTTGGTTGGAGAGGGGGTTCCCGAGGGGGTATTGCTGGCCCATGCTTGGAAACGGGCAGCGGCGTACATGCTCGATAATTTCTTTATTCTCAGCATTCTGTTCATCGCCACCAAGGGAGTTTTCATCTTCCGACTATGGAATATCGCCGAAATGACCACCTCACCCCATATCACCGTCCTGCACTGGATAATCCTTCTCGCCCTGCACTGGCTCTACTTCAAGTACACCGGAACCTGGATGGGGCGCTCACTCGGCCAACGCTGGTTCGGCATCGCCTTGGTGCACGATGATGCCTCGCCCCTGGGTGCCGCCCATTGGGGTCGAAGAGCCGGACGCAAACTGCTCTACGCACTACCGGTCATCGGTTTGGTGGTATTCGCGCTGTTCGATTATGTTCGCATCCGTGGTGATGAGAAACACCAGAGCCGAATCGATGCCGCGGAACACACTGTTGCGGCGGTATTCTGGAGTCTGCCATGGGAGACCCGAGCGACGATGCGCTGAGGCTTGCCGGTAGAGAATTGATTTGAAGTACGATGGATATTGTGGAGACGGTGGGATGGCGATGAGTGAAGAACATATATCACGAAGCGGCCCTTTGGTCGCGTCACTACTCACGACCATCGCCGATATTGATGATGACGACCGCGATGTCCTGCGGGTGCGCATCAATGTCGACAATGAGTCGGCGATTCCGATGGGTGGTCTTGTGGCTACCATCGTAACATCACATGGGCGAGAGGTGGAGCCGACCAGCGGTGTGACCAGCATCGGCCCAGGCCTGTCACGAGAGTATGAATTCATCTTCGCCCTCGACTCAGGAAACTGGACTTTCATCTTGCAACACGATGCCACCGATGGCCGTCGCACCTTGGAACTAGGTACATATGAAGTTGATTTTGAATACGACCAGAAGATTGGTCGCAGTCCTGCGAGTGCGGTCGGCTCAACGTTATTTTCCGGTGTTTTCGATTCCGACCTCGATGACTTCGGTCACGTGAGTGAGCGTGAGATTATCGACCCCGGCCAAGTGATGATGGTCGATTACGACGCCGAGCATTCAGCAGGTGGCGGCACCAAGATCACCGTTGCAAATGGAGATTCGGATGTATTACCCGATCTGGCTCCCCTCGCCGAGTCCTCGTCAGGATTGACCACCGCCAGCGGTGAAAGGGCGCGCCCGGCACCGCTGATTTCAAAGGATGTGGTCAGAGAAGCACCGCCCACCAGTCTGGCGCGAACCGAAGACCCACTGCTCGCCCACGACTCCTCTGCCTCCAGCACCGTCAGAGAGGCACCGCCGTCACCACCGAGCGGCCCACCCTCAGGTCCACCAACAGACCCCCTCGGTGGCCCACCCTCAGGTCCACCAACAGACTCCCTCGGTGGCCCACCCTCAGGTCCACCGTCGGGTCCACCAACAGACCCCCTCGGTAGTCCACCCTCAGGTCCACCAAATCGGACGCGCACACGTCTGAACTCCAGTCAC
>JAPOGE010000109.1 GCA_028283345.1 Candidatus Poseidoniales archaeon | reverse complement strand
GCTGGTTGGATGCTACCTCCCGAGGCATTTGTTTGGATAGATGAAAACGTCAAGCAGGGGGGTTGTATCCTGGAATTCGGAAGCGGCCATGGCTCACAGCGATTGGCTCAGGGTTACAATGTGTGGTCCATCGAGCATGACAAAGAATGGTTGGGCATTGCTTCGGTGAACTACCTGCATTGTAGGATAGTCGACAATCCTGTATCCACATCAGTAGGAGAGATGGGATGGTATGACCCGAGCACATTTTCAGTGTTGCCTTCAGAAGTGGATTTGATTGTTGTCGACGGCCCACCGGGAGATATTGGAAGATCAGGCTTACTCAACTATCTTGATATTTTGCCTAAGGCGAGAATAATGTTGGTAGATGATGTGGATCGAGAAGCAGAAGCAAATTTGCTGAAGCAACTTTTACTTAACGGTGCCAAGGAACTCAGCATAATAGATAGTCAATTACTACGTTATGATGGTTCCAAAAGACTATTTGCGATTATTACACCACCAATAGTTTGGGGGCAAGCGAATGACTAAGTTGAAAGATATTATTCCTCCGATTATTGGGTTAGATAACGATTATACTGCAATAGAACAAGAGGTGAAGGATGTATTCGACACCCAACCATCAAAGGATTATGAATTACCAGTTAGCATTGTAATTTCAGTATACAATAGAGTAGACAAGTTATCAAAAACCATTGCAGCACTTACTCATCAGACATACCCACTGGAACTTATTGAGGTGGTTATTGCTGATGATGGGAGTTCAGATGACCCTGAGAGTTTGATTTCAATATATTCTAAATATTTCCCAGTGAAGTATATTGGTCAAGAAGACGCAGGTTTTCGTGTATCTATGATTAGGAATAAAGGCGTTGCAGAAGCAACACATGATCAGATTATTTTTCTAGATTGTGACATGTTACCCCAGCCAACTTTAGTTGAAGCCTTTATGCGATACCTACATGTTACTGACAAAGCGGTAATGATAGGTGGTAGACGGTATGTGAATACCGATGAATTAAGCCCCCAGAAAGTCCTTGAAAACATCGATTGTGTTCTAAATTTACCTAGTGTTTGTACTGAAACTGGGAAACCCCCAGAAAGTGGTAAAAAGCCTACTGAAGACTGGAGATATCAGATTTATCGAAATACTTCCATGCTGAAAACTGAAAAATATCCATTCAGGGCGTTTTGTTCAGGAAATATCTGTCTTCCCCGTTCAGTATTAGATCAAGTAGGCGGTTTTGATGAAACATTTGCCGCATGGGGTGGAGAGGATATTGAGTTAGGTTTCAGAATATACAATCAGGGATATTGGTTTATTCCTGTTGATGGGGCAAAAGCCCTCCATCAAGAACCCCCCAATGGTTCTAATGAGACCGATCGGGAAGTTGGTAAGTCAATAACTCAAGATATGTTGATTGAGAGGTGTCCGGCATTTTATCGAAAATACGAGAGAGGCAGACAATACGAACGCCCACGAGTGTCAATTTATATTCCCGCATATAATGCAGAGCTATTTATTCAAGATTCTATTGATAGCGTTCTAAATCAAACATATACTGATTTTGAAATTGTTGTGGTAAATGATGGTTCTACGGATTCAACATTATTGATTCTAGAAGAGAATTATGGTAATAATTCTAGGGTGAGGATTTTCGATCAAGAGAACGGCGGCATATCATCAGCATCTCAAAGGGCATTAGATGAATGTCGTGGTGAGTATGTATTACAATTAGACTCAGATGACGCAATACTCCCTCAAACTTTGGAAATACTACTATTTATTGCAAATAATAGTAATATTGGGTTCGTGTATGGCGATGCGTATCTCATTGATGAACAAGGAAATTCTATTGGATTTTCTTATTCATGGAGCATGTTTAATCGAGTAAAGATGCTAGATGGTATGATTGTTCATCACCCCCGATTAATTAGAATGAGAGATTTTAATCGAATAAGTGGTTTTGACCTAGAACTTTCCAACGCGGTTGACTATGATTTGTACCTGAAATTATGTGAAGTAACAGACGGCTATCATGTTCAAACTGCTCTTTATTTATATCGCCAGCATGGTACAAATACCTCTCATGTAAATGTTGAAACTCAAGACAAGAACTCACATAGAGCAATCATATCAAGTTTAGAGAGAATTGGCTCTATTCACCTTTTGGAAATCACCCATGACCCGGAAAATCCTAGAAAATTAGCAAAGACAATTCTGGATAATCCTCCTGGCTATCAAATTGACTTATCAACTGCATATGACAGAATGGGGATACATAACCCTATTAGGCCAAAAAGGTATATTTGGGAAATCAATGAATTGATTGATAATGATATGTTGGCACGTCAAACCGAATTAACTCAATTTCCGTCTAAAAGATGGATCAGGGTTGGTCCCTTCGGCGATATAAAGGTGGCAATATCTGTGTCTAAGGTGTTAGAAAAACAAGGGGATACAGACTCAATAGTTGTCTCTGACAGAATTCGAACAGGATACAGATATTTTGTATTCACCGAAGCACCTTCTAACGATCGTAAGGCATTGCAATGGAAATATGAAATCATGAAGGAAAAAAATTGGAGCGCAGAAGTAGTAGGCTCGCCGAGATTAAATAAAATAATGGCTAGAAATCAGGACACTTCATCTGAAATGTCAGATTGGTCAGCAAGTGTTCAACCCGATAATGGAGTAGTTGAAAACGAGTCTTCTGAGATTTACGAAATTTCAAATCATTGGAATCAAATTGGTAATAGATTGACTTTCAATTGGCAAGACGGGTTGATCTTTTTTGACATGCCAGAAGATTTTGAATTAGATGAAACACATCCAGATCTACTTCAATTAGCTCACTACGTGATGGTTGGTCCGTGGGATAAATCTGTGATGAAGACTTGGAATCCGACGAGAAAGCCTGGCTGGCGTCCCGGTTTAGCTTTCTCAGGTGGCGTGGATTCAACTGCTGCGATGTCCTTGATGCCAGAATCCACGGTGCTAATTTACAACGAACGAACAGATATCAAGGGAATATTGAACCATACGAACGCTCATCGTTTCTTCAACGAACTTGAAAAGGTTACAGGAAGAAGAGTAATCAGAGTCCCTTCCAACCATGAAAAAATTAGGATGCGTGATGAAGGTAAGATGGCTGGATTCAGCACCGACTATGCATGTGCGGTTCAGGTGATTTTACTGGCTGACCATTTTCAGTTGGATAGTGTTGGAACAGGAATGCCACTGGAAAATTCATATTTTTTCCATGGATACAAATACAGAAATTTCGCTCAATCTTGGTTTTGGAAACACTATTCAAGTCTTTTCCAATCGATTGGCCTTCCTTTATATCAACCAGTCGCTGGATGTTCTGAAGTCGTGAACATGAAGATAGTGAATATGTGTGGATGGCAAGGATGGGCTCAGTCATGTTTGCGCTCATCGAGTGGTGGGAAGGCTTGCGGTGGTTGCTGGAAGTGCTTCCGAAAGAACACGATGTTAGGTGTCCCCTTCACTCTGAGCAATGAAATCAAGACATTTCTGGAGAAGAAGCCGTTGAAGCAAGCAGTCAGCACCCTCTACTCAATTCAAAGAGGCGGTGTCTCAGTTGATGGTAAAGTGATTACCGAAATATTTCCCCACATCGCCGAATTCACCGACATCGACTTGGAGTGGTTGGAACGCCACTACGCACCGGCACTCAAACTACTTCCTCAGCAGTACATTGCTTACACGAATGAGCGGTTGAGGAGATTCGCACAATCAATGAGCAACCAAGAGGTCTCAGAATTGGTGTCAATCGACTTCTATCCTGAATTAGAGTCAGACTGAGTTCAGTAGAAGATCGAACAAGCCGTTCCAATCCGAGCCAGTTTCGACCCTCCTTCTCTTCTTAAGCGACTCTCTCCTGCTGTCGTCAAGCAAGGTCGAGAGCATCATCTTCAATTCCAAGTCATCTGAGTTGTTTAGTACCATCAATCCGCCATTCAGACTCTCTTCCCTGAGATCTCTCAACCCTGACATCCCAATCTTATCCGTTGTTATGGCCAAGGTCGGTATGTCGCATGCCAAGAGTTGGCGTATGATTGATGGGTCGCCGCCGGTTATCGCAGCACCTAGGCCGGAGAGTTGCGGATTTCCACCAATCGCGTTCCACCTCTCAACCCGGAACCCTTCCAAGTGCTCGGAGGTCGCGTTCTTGGAAATCACTAGAGTCCAACCATCTAAGACCATCGGCTTTAACAGGCGTAGGACCTGATCCAATTTTCTGTCCTCGGCTTCACGTCGATCGTACCCGGTTGCAATTAGAAGGCGTTTTCCTCCTCTGATATCTACGGTCTGGAGAGATTGTAGGAGAGGTACTTGGATGTGAGATGCATCTAATTCACTCCAGGACAGGGATACGAGGTTGTCGAAGGCATCTCCTCTCGCAATCAACTCAGGGTCAGATAGAGGGGTAGGGCGTAACCAGAGAGTGTTGATGTCAGGCCTGATCTCCATGACGTTGAGAACACCCCGATAGGGAAACGGCCCATCGAACACGAAGGCGAATGGTTGGTGCGTGTCAATCACGCTCTTCAGCATATTTGCGCAGGACTGGTTCCACTCCGTACGCGAAATCCCTTTCTCAGCCTTCGGATCTGGGAGCAGGTACAGTGCACACCCCCTCGGAGCAATGCTCGCCATCATTTCGTTCGTGGTCACAACCACTGGATGGCCACCGTGGGTATTCTTCCACGACTCGGCTAGAGAGGTGATTCTCTCGACACTCGCCATCCCCTCTTCGCTAGTGGGCATCAATAGAATGCACGATTTGTCAGGGTCGGCGAAGCCCCCGAACTCATCTGTTTGATTACGCAGGTCGCGGAAGTAGTCCCAGTTCATCTTTACGAAGGTGAATGGCAAGAGTGGTATCATCCACGGCCTGCGAGCGAAACTGTCAGTAAGGAGAAGCCCAAGCCGAAAAGAGTAGGTCAACCGCAATCTCTGGACCTCTCTTTCCAAGAGTTTCTCCCTGAAGTTTCCTTTGAGAGTGACGTCTGACATGATACCACTTCGTCAGGTTATCTCGTAGTACTTGGCGATGACTTCGGTGGGCTCACCAACCATGGCTATCTTCCCATCGTGAACGAGAACGAGGCGGTTACAGATCTCCTTCATCAGTCCGAATGAGTGACTCACCAGCACCA
>JAPOGE010000108.1 GCA_028283345.1 Candidatus Poseidoniales archaeon | reverse complement strand
GGGATTCTGATGGCATTCGGGGTGCTGTTCAACACCTTGGTGATGAATCTGGCTGAACGAGACTCAGAACTGGCGACCTTGCGAGTCCTTGGTGCCCCGATTAATCGATTGGGAGCGATGATATTCGGCGAGCATCTGGCCATCGGGGTGATTGGGGGGGTCATGGCCTGTATCTTCTCAGTTCTTGGAACCCAGATGCTGATTGATTCAATGGTACAGTGGGCGTTCTTCTTCACAGTGCAAGTGAGTCTTGGCTCACTAGCCATCATTGGTGGGACCGTTGTGTTGATGTCCATTTCACTTACTCCATTCGGAATGTGGAGGATAAAGAAAATGGATTTGGTAGACCGCGTAAAGGAGTTTTCAAACTGAGGATTTGCCGGCAATAATCTAAACATACTCGTCGGGCCTGGGTCGGACATGGTGGAAGCGGGCGAATGGATGATGATTGGCGTACTCGGCCTTGCTTTCATGTGTGGAGTATGGGTACTTATCATCCGCGGAGATGTCGAAAAACCCGACCGCCGAAGGTTGGATGCCAATGATTTTTCACGTTTCAGCCGGCGGCGCACAGGTCCAGAATTCAAAGAGGCACGTAAGGAGATTGAGCAACGATTGGCAATAGTTTCGCGACGTAATCGAGCGCGCTCACAAGCTCAGATGAAAATAGCCGAGGCCGAGTTGGCCCGGCAAAAGAGAATTGAGGCCGCTGAAGGGGCATTACGGGCTGAAGAACTTCGTCTCAAAGAAGAGCAACTCAACGCCGAAAGGGAGAGAATGGAGGAAGAACGACGGCGCCGAGAGGCTGAGGAAGCTGAACTGCAGGCTGAAGAGGACCGCCGCCGCCGTGAGGAAGAGGCGCGCCTTGCCGCCGAAGCCACCGAGTTGGAAGCCCAAGCCGCCGAGGCAGAACGTATTCGCCAAGAAGAACTTGCGGCGCTTGAAGAGCAGCGCCAAGCTGAACTTGCCGCCTTGGCGGAGGTCGATGCGATGCTTGAGGCGCAGGAGGTTGATGACGAAACCACAGCAGAACTTCGGGCGAGACTAGAGGCAGCTGGCGGTCGCATCGGCGATGTCAACGTGTCATTGATGTGGAATAATTACAACGACCTCGACCTCCACGTGGTCTGCCCATCCGGTGAGCGGCTGCACGGCGGAAACCGCACCTCGGCATGCCATGGCGAACTCGATGTCGACGCCAATGTCAAGCCCGAGACCAAGAAACCGGTCGAGAACGTGGTCTGGGATATCGGCAATGCTCCCAACGGCACCTACAGAGTCTACGTTCATCATTACAAAAAGCACAAGAAGCGAGGAACCAAGGACCCCACACCCTTCAAGATCATTGTAAATTCGGGAGGCGTATTCACCGAGTACAATTCGGAATTGTCGAATGGCGACCCAATCATGCTCATCACTGATTTCGAGATGCGTGAGCGAACTCCCGAGGAGGAAGAAGCCCTTCAAGCGGAATTGGCCGTCGAAGAAGCCGCTCGACTGGCCGAGGAAGAGGAAGCCGCCCGCAAGGAAGCCGAGGAAGAGGCAGCACGTTTGGCTGAGGAAGAGGAAGCCGCTCGTAAGGAAGCCGAAGAGGAAGCCGTTCGTAAGGAAGCCGAAGAGGAAGCCGCCCGCCTGGCCGAGGAAGAGGATGCCGCCCGCAAGGAAGCCGAAGAGGAAGCCGCCCGCCTGGCCGAGGAACAGAGGCAGAAAGATCTGGCCGCCGCTGAAGAACAACGACTCGCTGAGATTGCCGCCGCCGAAGTCGCGTCTGAGCAGGAAGCAAAAGACGCAGTCCACCAGGCTCTGGTTGAAGCTGAGGAAGTGGCGGAGGAGACCGCCCGTGAACTGCGCCGCCGTCTCGAGCAGGCCGGCGGTAGAATCGGCGACATCAACATCTCATTGATGTGGAATAATTACAATGACCTCGACCTTCACGTCGTCTGTCCTTCCGGCGAGCGAATCCACGGCGGCAATCGAATGTCAGAGTGCGGTGGTGAACTCGATGTCGATGCCAATGTCAAGCCCGAAACCAGGAAACCGGTTGAGAACGTGGTCTGGGATGTTGGAGATTCTAAGGATGGTTTGTACAAGGTCTATGTTCACCATTACAAGAAGCATAAGAAGAGGCGTACCAAGGACCCGACCGAATTCAAATTAATTACTGGAGTCAAGGGTGAATTCAAGGAATACAATACTCAATTATCACACGGTGACCCGATAAAGTTGGTGGCGACCTTCACTGTCGGCAATCCGATTCCGCCGGCTCCTTCACTGCCCCCCGAAGGTGGCGACGGTTCCTCTGCAGATGAGGAACCCGATGCACTGGAGCACGAAGAGAAAAACTAGTCTCCGGGCGCTGAACAACTGCCTGTAAAAAATAGAAATCCTAAGCGATTTCCGATTGGTTCATATGGCTTACTCAGTACCCCCTCCTAATGGGGATACCACGCGAAAGGGTGCTTAAGTGGCTGGCCGCCTACGATCCGGAAGAGATTACCATCGGCGTGGTAGCGTCACATTCATCATTACAGATTCTCCACGGTGCTCGTCAAGAGGGCTTCAAAACCATCGGCATTGCGGTCGGAGAAAATCGCCGCCGACTCTACTCCGCTTTTCCAGGCGCCCAGCCCGATGAGTGGTTGATGCTGGATGATTACCGTGAACTTCTCACCCAAGCTGAATGGCTACGGCAGCGCAACGTCATCATCATTCCTCATGGCTCTTTGGTGGAATATCTCGGGGCTGAGAATTTCCGTAATCTCGAGTTACCGTCCTTTGGCAATCGTGACATCCTGAAATGGGAGTCAAACCGTGAATCACAGCGTCTTTGGCTTGAATCGGGTGGCTGTACCATGCCGGCCGTAATCACCGACCCGCACGATATTGATGGCCCGGTGATTGTCAAGTATGCTGGCGCAAAGGGTGGGCGAGGCTACTTCATCGCCCGTGACTACCGAGATTTCCGTAGAAACGTCAACCTTGAAGAGGAGTTCACCATTCAGGAATATGTAATCGGCTGTAGATACTACATGCATTTCTTCTTCGACCCCATAGCCTCTGATGGCTATCAAGTGCGTGGCATCGGCAACAACACCGGCAAAAAACTCGGCCGGCTTGAATTATTGAGCATGGACCGCCGCGATGAGAGCAATGTCGATGAATTCTACAAATTGGGTAGTCTGCGTGACCTGAGGGAAATGAACCTTGAGCCATCCTTTGTGGTGACCGGGAATCAACCAGTGGTGATTCGTGAGAGTCTTCTGCCGAAGGCATTCGAACTCGCCGAAGGTACGGTAGCGGCATCATACGAATTGGAAGAGGATGCATTCGGTATGATTGGGCCATTCTGTCTCGAGGCAATCGTCACCGATCAATTGGAATTCAAGGTCTTTGAAATAAGTGCTCGAATCGTTGCCGGCTCCAACACATTCATCGGTGGTTCACCATATTCCGACCTCAATGAATACCGGATGTCGACCGGCCGCAGAATCGCTAGAAGCATTCGTAACAGCCTCGACAAGGGTTGTCTGGACAAACTTATTTCTTGAACCTCTCATGGGGTGAAGTTCGTAAGGAATGCCACTACTGCTCACGGCATGGGGGAAGGAAAGCGCCGTGTCACCTACGCCGATTACTTGCATCTGCACGACCTGATAAGTCTTCAGGACGGTGCCGGGAATCGAAAAATCAGTAGTGATGAACACCATTTCATCATTGTTCACCAAGCATTTGAGTTGTGGTTTTGTCGAATTCTATTCGAGCTGCGAGAAATCAAAGAACTGTTGGCTCAGCGACCTGTTCCAGAAGATGATATTCCTAGAATCGTCGACAAACTACAACGGGTGACAGAGATTTTCAATCTGTTTCAGGGACAATGGAAGGTGATGCAGACCTTATCCCCACAAGGATTCTTGAATTTCCGCGATGAACTGGGTACCGCATCGGGTTTCGAATCATTCCAACTGCGCGAATTGGAGATTATTCTGGGAATAGATTTCACCGACCGTCCCGGGAAAATGAATCCCCTCGACCACTTTGCTCGATTGGCGGACGAGAGCGAGTCATCGCGTGCAGCCTTTGAAAGGCTGGTCAAAGTGTCTGAGGAAACGTCGATTCGGGAAGAACTTCGCACCTGGTTATCGCGAACCCCGATTCATGGTTCCTCTCCAGATGATGATGGGGATGAAGCGGTGGTGCGAAATTTCGTCGTCCAGCATCTGGCAACAACTTCTGCAATGCATGAATCGGCATTACAGCATTTCGCCGAAATCGGGCAGGAGGATATCGAGAAGATTCGCGCTAGATTCACCGCATCGCAGGACGGAGCGCGAGATTTTCTGCTACCCGAGGGGCAGGTCGACCGCGCCCGGGCAGGCTTACTTTTCATCGAATCATACCGTGAGTTGCCATTGCTGGCATGGCCGCGCGCACTGATTGAGAGTGTGGTGGAAATGGAACAATCGATGTTGCTTTTTCGCACCCATCACGCCCGCATGGTAGAGAGGATGATCGGTCGCAGGGTCGGGACCGGCGGCTCATCGGGGGTCGATTATCTCGATGCAACGACGAAAATTCGGATTTTCACCGATCTGTGGGCGGTACGCACGCTATTGCTCAAACGTAGTGAATTACCGCCGGTGAAGCAACCCGAAGCCTACGGTTTCCGTGGGCACTGATGCTGGCCCCAAGAACATTGAGAAAACTTGCCGGCTCTTTCCACCGGATTATCCGAGCGGCGGTGATCTGTGATGAGGGATTTACTCAGTCCAGGTGCGGGTCGGTATCGATGGGTATCATATCGTGTTCATACTCGTACAGAGCGATTTTCAACGGGTCGAGAACGAATCTGATATTGGCTTCCTCAACCCCGAATAGTGAAATCAATTCTGCTTTAAATGCCGAGCGTAATTCTTCTTCAGAGGCATTGAGCGGTGCACCCATACCAATCTGTAGAGCACGAGCGCCGATAATTCGAGCGCGTTCAAAGCGCGTGTGGTTTTCATTTGCCATTGGATACACCCTCGACGGAATCGCCGACCTGTGGCCTGTTATTGAACCCATCGCCTGACCTACCGGCCAACCTCGAGCCCAGCCTATGGCACCAAGCCCCCTGTTCAGTTCAGCGATAAAGCAACTATCAAACGTGAGTGTCTCGACCAGGGGGCATGGACGAGGTCGGCGCTGAGCGTCAGGTCCACCTACCGCTGATCATCGCCGGTATCGCGCTGCTGATAACCATCGTC
>JAPOGE010000107.1 GCA_028283345.1 Candidatus Poseidoniales archaeon | reverse complement strand
CCGCTCACTGCATCATTCTACTGAGTCTCCGCTCCCAGATCCTCGATCTGGAGTGAGCGCCAGCAAATGAAGGTCGAGGACGCGAAGGATGCGCAGCATCCTGAAGCGCTTTCAAGTCTGGGACGGGGACGTGAACAATACGCGTCAATACAAGTCCCCGCTCCCAGACTTGAACTGGGGGCCCCCTGATGTCTGCCTTCACAGACGGCTGTGTTTTTTTCCGACTACAGTCAGGTGCTCTACCAACTGAGCTAAGCGAGGCAAAGTGTGCGACCGGCCTCGGGCATTTAACCCTCACGACCTCCCTCGCCGATTTTGGAGCCCTCTCAGGTGGGCGCGAAATCCGCTCGCGCAACCCCAGGCAAAGGCTCATCCTTATTATGGGGAAAAACGGCCATCCACACTGAGGCTACGGGATGGGACCTTCGGCTCATGATTCCACAACGACGACCAGCGACGATGCCGAAGGCATCTCGGGCACACAATTCGACAAGTTGGTGAGGGACCTCAAACGGGATGTCGAGATAGGCCAGACCAACACCGCTCTGCTCGACGAGCAACTGAACGACTTCGGGGTGCCCGAACCGCGCATCCTCATCGTCGGTTGTGGCGGCTCGGGAAACAATACCCTGAATCGCATCACTCACCTGCACGTCGAAGGCGCGGTCACCGTCGCCATCAACACCGACAAGCAACACCTCGACCATACCCGCTCTCTGCAGAAACTGCTGGTCGGCCGCCATATCACCCGGGGACTGGGGGCTGGTGGTGACCCCTCGACCGGGCGCCGCTGTGCCGAGGCCGGTCGTGACATGATCAAGCGCATCGTCACCGGTGCCGACCTGGTATTCATCGCCAGTGGGCTGGGTGGCGGCTCGGGAACCGGTATCGCCCCAATCGTTGCCGAGGAGGCGAAATCCGCCGGCGCTCTGGTGGTTGGAATCGTCACCACGCCGTTCCACGTCGAGCGCCGCCAACGGATGCAGAGGGCACTTGAGGGGTTGGAGAAACTACGCCAGACCGCCGATGCGGTATTGGTGCTCGACAATAATCGTCTCCTGCACTACGTACCCAACCTACCCTTGGATGAGGCCTTTTCAATCATGGATCAACTGGTCGCTGAAATCGTCAAGGGAATCGTCGAGACAATCACTCTGCCAAGCCTGATAAATCTCGACTTCGCCGACATCCGTACCATCATGAAGAATGGGGGGGTAACGATGATGCTCTACGGTGAGTCCGACCGCGGGCCTGAAGAGGTGGTTCACGAAGCCCTCAACCATCCACTTCTCGATATCGATACCGAAGGGGCGACCGGGGTCTTGATTCACGTCACCGGAGGGCCTTACATGACCCTTGAGGCGGCCAATCAGGTGGTTGACCTGATGACCGCCAAGGTCAGCGATGAGGCGCACGTCATCTGGGGTGCCAGACAAGACCCTGGATTCGGTGATACCATCAAGGTGATGGCGATAATCACCGGTGTCGGCGGCAAGGAATTGCAGGGCTACAACGTCAGCGCCGACAAGTTGGGCGAAGCGCTCAAACTGACCCGTAAGAAACAAAAGAAGGGTGGCGCGGCATCGGGATTCCAGCGCTTCGACTAGTGCGCCCCAATAATTCATCAAAATTCGAGTGCGCACTCGCGAGGAGCAAGCGAAGAGAATCGATTTTGGAATAACCATCATATTTCACCAAAATCGCGATTTGATGAGCGTTTGCGACTCGCTCAGTATGGATAAGACGCCAATCGCCAAACCACCACCTCAGCCAGATCGCCACCTCACCACCGCGAACAAAACCGGCAGTTCGCACGAACAACTCGCGATGGTCTCATAGAGCGACTGTGCCCCGCCCACCTCATGTTCGAGCGTCCGCGCGGCACCCGTGACTTCGGCACTGTCGAGATGGCGCGTCGCCTCCACTTCGAGAATCTGCTCGAGGAGCGGGCGAGACGACACGGTTTCAAGCGGGTGCAGACGCCGATTTTCGAGAGCCTCGACCTGTTCACCGCCAAGAGCGGTGCCGGGGTTGTCGACCAACTCTATTCCTTTCAGGACAAGGGCGAGCGTGACCTTGCCCTGCGCCCCGAACTGACCGCTCCGGTGATGCGGATGATTGCCGCCGAGCGCGGCCAGATACCGAAGCCGGCCAAACTCTCGTACTTCGGCCAGTGTTTCCGCTACGAGGAATTCAAGAACGCAAGATACCGCGAGTTCTTCCAGTACGGCTGCGAACTGGTCGGCGCCACAGGCCCTGTGGCTGAGGCCGAGGTGGTCGCCCTGGCAATCGACATGCTGGCCTCAAGTGGGCTGGTTGAGTGGGAATTGCGCATAGGTCATGTCGGAGTCACCAGAGATATCCTCACTACATTGGGTATTGACAGCGCCGCTGGCTACACCGAAAGGGAAGGACAGAGCGAGCCCGCGATAGCCACCGCCCTGCGTCTTCTTGACAAGGGTGATTGGGATGGCCTGGGTGAGTTGTTCACCAAGCACGGTATCGCAACTTCAGCAATCGAATCTCTACAAGCACTTGCAGGGTTGGCCGGTGGTGTGGAAACCCTGCCCGCAGCGCGAGAAATCCTAACCGGATTGGGGGTCGGCCACGACTCCCTCGAAGAATTGCAACAATTCTGCTCAGCCCTTGACCTGCTCGCCCTGAGCCCACCGAAACTTTCTGTCAACCTGTGCGTCGCCCGCGGCTTGGACTACTATACCGGGATGGTCTTCGAGGCCTACGTCGACGAACTCGGCGGTGAGGGCCAGGTCCTGGGAGGGGGAACTTACCGTCTTCTCCACCTGTTTGATTTAGGTGACCTCGACCCGTGCTGTGGCTTTGGTCTCGGCTTCGACCGGGTTCTCATAGCGCTGGAAAAGCAGGCTCGCCGTCTCGGGCGGGATGAAGTGGTCGCCGGTGAGAATACCGGCCGGCCGGCTCTAGCGGTGATTCCCCTCAACATCGAGCCCGAGAACTACCTCGGATTGGTTGCAGAGTTGCGCCAGACCGGACTCGTGGTCGAACTTGAACTGCGCAAGCGCGGAGTCGGGAAATCACTGTCATGGGCTGAGAACATGGGCGCGAGTCACGCCATCATCATCGGCCCGCGTGACCTTGAGAGTGGGCAAATAACCATCAAGAATCTCAAGAGTGGAGAGCAGAGCGAGGTCGCCAATAACTGCGAAGCCATCCTCGCAGAAATCCTCTGAGAAATCGGCAACGCAAGTGGCAATGCGATTCTATGGCCCTTTCGATAATAGACAACTGCGGGCCTGCGCAGCCCCTACCCCCTGAGTCAAACCACATAAAACAGTGGGCAAAGATACTAACTCAGTTTCAGAAATCATGAGAACTGCCAATCAACTTGAACTTACTATTCCCACTTCATTGGTTCTTTTATTCTACGTTCTAACAACCTTGCAAAGATTCAAGCATTGGCTTCTTGCCATTCAAGATTCCTCTCAATCATCATGTTGATATCAATGGATTCCCCCTCTTGAATCGCATTCTCAATAGCCATATTTGCAGCTAACAGCAACAGTTCATCATACGAATCACCTAACTTAGTCATCAACACTTCCTCTAGGGATGTGCCGCCACCATTGGCAATGAATTTCAAGAATCGCTCACGCTCTTCTTCATCCACGGGGCCACGAACTACTCTCAATCGTTCACCCCTTCACTGAAACGAGAATATTGAACCATGAACGAATCTCTTCATCACTCCAATGTGTTAAAGGGCCTGAATCTGAAATTCTTGGTATCAGTTCATCATTGGTGATTGACGTGAATAGAACACCATCAATTCCCAGTACCAGTGCCTTCTCAAGAATAGTACTTGCAACTGCCAGCGAGTTCTTGTCGGTTTCACTCCAGTATGCCCTTCCTCTAGGATGTGTATGAACCCAGAGTTTGTACGGTAAGCGTGAACCTGCAGGGGGGTGAAGATGAACTTCCCCCTTAGTACCCCAGTCTACCCAAATTCTGTTGTCAGCATCGATAAGGATGCTGACTTCACGAGATACTCTTTGACTTATCAGAAAAATGGAGAGCCAATTCTCTTTCTGAGCATGATATGAGATGCAACCTCGGACCTGATCTGTATCAAATTCCCCGAGATTGAGTTTGGTTTCTATCACTTCACCACTGGGTGATTTGGGAGCCATTGGCCCTCTTGCTTGCATCAAGCCACCACCTCCACCTGTGGAAACTCCATGGTGCCTCCTGCGAAGTAAAAGATAGTCCCCTGAGGAAGGTGCACATCCTCACCAGATATTCTTCTAAGACATTGAAACAACCATTCTGCTCCATACGCCGCCGCTGCGGCGAAACCAAATTGTATGTTACCGGCTTCAAACGCCTCTTTGGATACACAACCTTTCGGTTCATGGTCTGGCGTCATCGTTCTGACCAATTGCTCAGATTCCTCGTAGGTCAAAGCCATCAATCCCCCATCCATACATCTCAAGTCAAGCCAAGGAACTCCACTGGCATGTACCAATAGACGAGGCAGAGGGCGGTCGACTGATACCACCACAATATCCCATCCTTGTAGTTGGGATGAATCTCGCAAGTCTTCTTCATGGGCGATGATTCTAACTGAAGATTCGACTTGATCATACCTTTCTGAGAGAACCTTCACCTTGGGATAATCGATATCTGTCACAGTGAACCTTTGATGCCCAAGATTGTTGGATTCAACATCGTCAGAATCCATGAGATGTATCTCCGCCGCAACTTCACATCGTTTGAGTACTGGAACCACCAGTTCAACCAGATTTGAACCAATACCACCAAGACCGATGATGAGAATCTTTGGAATTGTATCCAACATTCAAACCCTCTCTCCTTCATCAATATTTACCCATTCCTCAATTCCATCTTCTTCTATTGCCCTTCTAAGGGGTGCGTAATTCTCTGCTACAGTTCTGCATAGATCGATAGATTGACTCAACCAGTACTTGTTGCCATTCATCAATGAACGCGGTGCTGAAGAGAACAACTCCAGCATTCTCTCAATGTTGTTGTAGCATATGCTTCCTCTAGTACCTTCAACATGTAGGCGTTTTGGCCCACCACGAATGGAACTGCTTAATTGAAATCCATCAATCTCGGGGTCTCTATAACCAAAGTGCCATGTCCAACCATTGCTTCCTTTCATCCTGATTTCTCCCTTGTCGGTATCATTGATTGCACCAAACTTAGAGGCAAGAAAATCAGACAACACTTCAGTTATTGGACTTCGTTCAAATCCATATCGCTCAATCAATGCATCTCGAAGTTGAGGTATTCCTTCTTCACC
>JAPOGE010000106.1 GCA_028283345.1 Candidatus Poseidoniales archaeon | reverse complement strand
GATGCAGTGCGGCCGCGGGTTCTCAATCAGCGAGAATGATTCCCCCCTTTATCGCTCACCCAAAGCCTTGATTCTGGTTCTAGGATTGCTGATTTCGGGTTTTTCCGGGATTGTTTCATTGCCGGTTGCCAGCGCCTCTCTTTCCGGGGATGTGGCGGTGATATCTGGTTCCACCCCGATCCAAGGGGCTAATTATTCACATTGGGATTTGATTCAACCTTCGGTGATAGTGCAAAACCTCGGCTCCACAACCACTTCGTCCAAGCCGTTGAAATGGACCACCTGTGCCGGTGATTTCGTCACCACGCTGTGTTCTGGAGGTAGTGACCAGAAAAATGGCTTGAAATCTATACCAACCCTATCCCCCGGACAGAGTGCAACGATAGAATTCGACACCACCTTTCAGTATTATAGCAAGCCGGGAATCTACACCATTGTATTCCGCTTTCTCAACGATGACCAGAATGCCAGCAACGATGCTTTCGCCTACACCTTTAATCTGGCCGAGTACTTCATGGACATAGAGATTGATTCCGACTGGGATATCCGCCCTGGGCACCACAATTATGCCATTCAAGATGGTGAATGGATCTACAATTCCAATACCGAATACCCGTTATACTTCAAGGGAACCGTCACCTCATGCACCACCAATTGCGACTTGGTGGTCGAAGCAGGTTGGCGATTGATAGACGACGGCGACAACATTATCGCTAATGACAGCGCGATAATCAGTAATCCCGGAGGCGAAGGGGGGCCAGAATTCTTCAACCTGTCTCTGCCGAATCTCAGTTCACCCCTAGAAGGTGGATTCCTGCTTGAGTACGGGGTGTTGAATTCGAGCAGCGATATGAATTCTTTCAACAATCTCGCCAGCTCATACGTATATTTTGACGATACCATCGATTTGATTGTCGAGCAGATGTATCCGGCCTACAAACCGGATTCCACCGATTACTTTTTCGGCCATGACTCGGTCGAGGTCGAGGTCAAGAATAATGGCCATACCTCGATAATCAATACCACGATAGAACTGGAGATATTCTCGATTTTCTTTGAATACGAAAGCGGGCCATATTATTGTTCCAACGTCACCATTCACCCCGGTAGAAGCATAGTGTGCAATTATGACCTTGAAGGATTGGGCTCAAAGATTCTACGAATCACCATTCCAACCTCCTTCGCCGAAGGCGATGACGACAAGCCTTCGGACAATGTCCTTAGCGAGACGGTGCATATCGTAGCTGGAGATATCAATCCTGTCGCCACTCAGGATAATACATTTAGAATCTATGATACCGGTCAAAACATCACTCTGCGCGCTCAGGTGGCATCCACAGCAGCAAGGCCGCTGAATTACTCTTGGTATCTCGCTGGGGTTATACCTTGGTCATATGGTAAGAGCATCGAGTTCGACGCCGGTCTGATCGGCATGGGCGAACATATGTTCATGGTGGAGGTAATAGATGCTCTGGGCAATAAAGAATCGTCATTCACCTATCTGACCGTTTTCAATCGCACCAGGTTGCAACAAGCACCGTGGCTCGATGGTGAGGCGGTTACGTTGACTTCGGCACGACTCGAAGCCATGCAGAGCGTACCCCAAGTGGGTGTGAACTACAATCTTCAATCCGGATTAGACGCACTGATTGTGATGAATATCGAGGTCATCAGTACCGACGCCTCAAACCCCGATACCGGCATGGAAAATATGTACCTCGAATTCAATCTCTCGGCTTTGATCCCACCCAGCATCAATAGAAGTTCATTACAATTATTCAATTTACATAATTTCACCGGCCTTGACTGGGGGCCATTGAGCGATGATGACGAGTTTTCTATCATCGATGAGGAAACCGCTTCGGCACTATTGGTGAATTCAGGCGCTTATCTATTGGCCGGCAGTCTGCCTGATATCGAGGTCAGCCCAGGCACCGTCAGTCTGGAGATACTCCCTGACGGATATATGGGGGTGAATTGGCAACCATCCGGTGATTTGGATAATATCTACTTCGGAGGTTGGAGAATATACCGAAACTCCATGCCAGTCTCGACTAACATGCCATTCCCACTGGTCGATAGTGTAGAATCATATGCCACTTGGGAACTTCTGGTCAGCGATACCAGTGTGGCTGAATTAGGTGCCCATGATGACTCTTGGAATGACCCCACTGCGCTCGCAGTTGGTATGTGTTCAAGCTATTTCGTGGTGCCGATCGACCGGCAATCGATTCCTGATTTCTACCGTGGTAATGTTTCCAGCATCTCTGAGTCGGGTGGCTTCCTGCAGACGACTCTCACCTGTGGTGATGCGGTACCACCCAATACCGAAGTGGTTAGTTTGCAGCATACGGTCACATTCACCAATGATTCTGAATGCTGGAGTTGGTTCTTTGATTGGTCGCGCTGTTATGTCGTCAACCTCACCTGGACCTGGCCTGCTGATGAGATCGGTGGTGCGGTATCCTACAATTTGTATCGTTTGGATTCCCGACCGAATAATACCGACCTGAAATTATTGCAGCCGCTGGAAACCAATATCACCTTCACCGCTGGAACCGTGGGTTGGTACCAACAATCGGGTTGGATTCCCGAAGGGCCTGTTCCTTATCGGACCTATTACTACATCCTCACACCAACCGATGAGGTCGGCAATGTGATGTATATACAAACTTACGGTGAGAGCAACAATATCGAGCGGGTACAAGTCGATGACCAGTATTGGGATTATCGAGAATATCTGGTGCCAGAACCGCCACCGCCGCCAGAGCCCCCCTACGGCATCGAATATCTGGCCACATTCGAGTCCTACCTCGGGAATGAGATATTCCAAATAACCGGGGTGACATTCCTGATTCTAATATGTTTGAATCTAATCGGTCTGCCGCTATTGCGGCGTCGGGTGAAGAAGTTCAAGCGCTCCATCAGCGGCGATCAAAGCGGCGATGATGGATATGACGATGACTTCTCAGACTTCTTTGACTGAGCGCGGTCAGAGGGATTCGAACCCTCGTGGGTAGACCCACCGGATTAGCAATCCGGCGCAATGGCCAGGCTATGCGATGACCGCAGTGACTTGGCGACCCGTGATTCCAACATAAAGCGAGCGGTGACGCTTGTGCGGTTCGTACCCTCCAATAATATTCCTGGACATCAGAAATCATAGCACAAGCATCGCGAGGGTAAAGTGAAGAGGAGACTGCGCTGGAAGCAATACTGTATCCGGAATCAGCGATACGGAACAGAGAGTCTCAGATGAGCGTCTTGCCCGAGCATTTCAAGTGGCCTGAGTAAAGTGAAGAGAATCGATTTGATGAGTGTTTGTGACTCGCTTAAACAGGACAACGCGTAGATTCACCGAAACCCAGGTCAATCCAATTCGCGCAGTCCGAACGTCGTGGCATATCTTTTGGCCTTCGCTAGAACGGCAATACGCAAACGATTACAAGGCCAAAGAACATCAGCGCCAAGTACTTCAGCGAATTCATGAAAGAAGAGAAAGCAGATGGTAATCTCCCCTTTTCATCGAGATCCTCGGTCGGATCGATCCGCCAAACCGTCGATGCGTACCAAATGCCCAGGCCCGCGGTAAGGATACTGGCTGATATCCCGAGCCCATACTCTCTCCCGGGCCCATAATCGCTCCAGATTATCGGTATTGCGGCGAGAGAAACCAGCAGGACGCAGTAGATCTTCGACTCAAACAGGGTTCTGTCAGCCCCCTTTACGTCAGGCATCATCGGGATGCCGACCTTACCATATTCGCCGCTGCGGAACAGTGCGAGAGCCCAAAAATGAGGAGGGGTCCAGAGGAAAATCAAGAGGAAAAGCAACCACGGTATCGGCGAACCGAGGTTGAGGGCATTGCTCGATTCAATACCACCTGCTGCCGCTGCAGCCCAACCGATGAGCGGGGGGGTCGCTCCGGCGGCTCCACCGATGACGATATTCTGCGGTGTTCTCCGTTTCAACCAGATGGTGTAGATGAAAACATAGAAAAGCACCGAAAAAGCGCTCCAAAAACCGGCTTTCCAGTGAATATTCCACAGAATCCCAATCCCGATCAGCGCAATCACAATTCCGAATATCAGAACATGTATCGGCGAAATTTGGCCAGAAGGAAGCGGACGTTTGGCGGTACGCTTCATTCCCTTGTCGATATCTCGTTCGTACCACATATTGATGGCATTGGCTCCCCCTGCCGACAGCGTTCCACCAATAATTACCAATACCGATGTGAAAAGGGTATCCATCCAGTCGCGCGACGATGAATCAATGGCACCCTTGCGCGCCAACAGATCGTGCATCAGAATTGCACATATCGCGGTGACTTGGAGCAGGACGATGACCCGTAATTTCATCAGCCGTAACCAAATGGTCACGAGTCCGGGGTGCTCATTATTCTCCGCGACCATCATTCATCCTCCATCGGCGCCGCGGAAATTGCGATTTCCACCAACATCGCGGGAACTGCGATGGCTATGAATGTTGCAACAGCAAGCACTAGATGAAGAAGTGAGAGCCATTCTATGAATCCATCGCTCGCGGTAATGAGATAAAGCCCTCCGATGAGAATATTTGTCGCCAAGAGAAAGAATGCTGTGGTTATACTTTTACTGAGAGCACAACTATTTTCGGCAAATTCCCGCCACCCCCGTTGGCTACCCCAATAGAGCAGCCCCCCGGCCACCAGGACCGCTACCCGGTGAGCCATTTGCACGAGGATCGGGGTTTGTGAGACATCGGGAACGAATTCGCCTTGACAGAGTGGCCACGCCTCACTACCAACTCCACAGGCCTGGTTGTAATCTCCTCCCGCGGTCGACGATACCCAGGCGCCGAGAATGAGTAGAATAAGCACCGCTATCAGCATTATTCCGACCGGATTCTTCATCGATTCTGCCTGCGCCGAGGTTAAGGAGAACACCCCCCATCGAGGCTCGATTACACGCTTCCAACTCAACCATTGCCACAGCAGTGCAGAAATAAAGGTCACCGCGAGAACCAAATGCAGAGCGACGCTCCAATCGGCGTTATCGAATTTGACTGTGAGGTATCCTGCTACCGCCTGCAACAGAAGTAATATTGCCGAGAAAATCGCTAACCTACGTACTTTTTCCCCGACCTGCGAGCGATTCTTGTTGGCGAGGAACACGTTGAGTAATATAGGAATTGCAATGATACCAACCAATAACCGATGAAACCACTCGATGAAAATCTCAAATGTGGAATAACGATGTTGGGCGCCGCGTGAATCGATTTCGTCGGGGTTCTCCTGCCACCAGGTTTCCTGTTGTTCGGGCGAGGAATCGAATCCCCACGAGCCGAAGCAGGTCGGCCAATCGGGACATGATTCCCCGGCATCATGAATTCTTACCGTACCACCGACGATGGTTATCAGCAG
>JAPOGE010000105.1 GCA_028283345.1 Candidatus Poseidoniales archaeon | reverse complement strand
CCGACCCGGGCCACTTGTTCACCGAATGGGACATGGCGATGTTCGGCCCGTCGATTACTATCTCAGTTGCTTGCTTTTGCTCTTCTTCTTGTGCCAGTTTGGAACCCCCCTGAGGGGTGCTGTCCCGCAAACCCCGTCTCTGGGTGAAAGGGCAGTCTCGCGAGCCGCCGATTCACCCAGCACGAGGGCGAAACAGAAAACTCGCAGGGTCCGCTGTTCTTGAATCCATCGGCTTATTATCAGGTTGCAATAATTCGGGGTTTTTCTGGAAATGCCGGTGTTCGTGGATAGTTTATTCATCCGACAGCGGCGAGGAGTATTCCACCACCGTAGGTGGTGACGATATGCGTATGGCTGTTAATCATTTGGAACGGCCCAAGAGAGCGTGCGCGCGTTCCTTAGGTGAGAAGATGAGTGTCCCCGAAGCCTATCTTGCGGTCGGCCTGATGGCGATAATCGGCATCATGTTTCCGCTCGGTGCGTTCGTGACGTCATACTTCGTCAGGCCGATACCAGATGCCTCGAATCCCAATGTCACCCGCTCGTATCTATTCCCCGGTTACGAGGTTGACCACAGCCTCTACCAGCGCCGATTGACCACCTTTGAGTGTGGTAGCGAGCCAATCGGCGATGCGATGATCCAATTCCACTTCCAGTATTATTGGTATGCGATCATATTCCTGGTATTCGATGTCGCGTTCATGTTCATGGCGCTCGGTGGTGTGGTGACATCAGATGTCGGCGCCGATGGTTACCCGATTCACGATACCGAGCGCGCCCTAATGGCGTTGTCGGCATTCTTCGCCCTGATGGTCTTGGGCGTTTGGCACGTATTCCGCAAGCGGGGTATAATCTACATTTGAGGTGGTGAAATGAGCGAGTCAGGGCAGAATTACACGGTTTTCAATTCCCGTTCATTGGTCGAAGTGATCGGTGATGTGACCGATGAGGCGCTGAAGGCGACAAAAATAAAGGATTTCATCGGTGTTCTAGGCGGTCGTTTCTTCAACTGGGCACAACGCAAGTCACTATTCCCTCTTCATCTTGGAATCAAATGCTGTGCCATCGAGATGGGGCAGACCGGTGGACCACGCTACGATACCGAGCGCTTTGGCAATGGGGTATTTCGCAGTAGCCCGCGCCAATGTGATGTTCTGTTGGTCAATGGGCCGATCTCGAAGAAATTCGCCGACCCATTGGTGCGCTTGTGGGAACAGATGCCCGAGCCCAAGTGGTGTATCGCCATGGGCGAGTGTTCTATTTCGGGTGGCCCATATTTCCAATCCTACAATATCCTCGAAGGGGTCGATACCTTGGTGCCGGTCGACGTCTATATCCCGGGATGTCCACCTCGACCCGAAGCCTTGATCGACGGCTTCGGCAAGTTGCGCGAGAAGATCATCCGCATCGGTGCTGAACCGAGTTCAGAGCGATCCAGTGGTGCACCGATTATCATAGGAGATGATTGAGATGGGAATGAAAATCAGTTCACAGGTCAATGTCGCCGCCGCCGAAGTCGCGGTCGAGGCCATCAACGCCCGCTTCAGCTCGGCCGGAGTCGAAGCCACATCGGCTCAGCACGCCTCCGGGCATAAGCGAACCTACGTCTCGATAACCTGCCCGCCAGCGCACTGGTTGGCGCTGGCCAAGTGGATGCGCTTCGACGGCGGGGTGAACCACTGTTCGATGATTACCGGCGTGCACCATCCAGATGGTGGGCCCGACAAGGGTTGGGAGGTGATTGCCCACCTGATGCGAATACCGGTGGTCGATCAGAAGCCTGGCAAGGCATTGGTGCACGATGCGGCCAAATTATCCGGCAAGGATGTACCGATGGAATATGAGGTCATGCTCACCCTCCCCCAGACCGATGACCCGATCGTGCCCAGCGTACAGTCGATCTGGGTCGGTGCAGATTGGAATGAGAAGGAGACCTGGGACCTGGTGGGAATCAATTTCGAGGGTCATGAATACATGATGCGGGTGCTCAACCCGCACGACAGCCCGCAGGGATTCCACCCGTTGCAGAAACAACATCATCTGCGCTATCACGGTCATAATGAGATGTACGACGATGCCCAGGGATTCATGCGTCTGCCAGTCGATGTGGACAAGGTAAAGTGAGGTGAAAAAATGGCAGAGATGTGGATTACCATGGGTCCCCAACACCCGATGACGCATGGCCTGTGGACCTTGCGGGTGAAGGTCGATGGTGAGACCGTGGTCGATACCGAGCCCGAACTGGGTTATATCCATCGCGGCGTCGAGAAGATTTGCGAGGCGCGTGATTTCACCCAAATCACCCCTTATTGTGATCGGCTATGCTATGTCAGTGCGATGACCTGGGCGCATTCCTACATCTATTCAGCCGAGAACCTGCTTGAGGTCGAAGTCCCCGAGCGGGCCGAATATATCCGCCTTATCGCAACTGAGATTCAAAGGGTGACCAGCCACCTGATGTGGCTGGGTGCATATTCTCCTGACATCGGCAATCTGACGATATTCACCTGGTGTCTGCGCGACCGCGAGATGTTCATCGACCTGATGCAGGAATTGGGCGGTTCCAGACTGCACTATAATTTCCCTCGCGTCGGAGGCGTCAAGCGCGACCTGCCGGTCGGATTTGCCCAGCGTTGCCGTGCCAAGATAGCACTTTTCCTCGGCCGGCTGAAAGAATACGAGATGTTACTCGACGAGTCGACGGTATTCTTGGTGCGAACCCAGGGTGTTGGTCTGGCTTCAGCCGAGGCGATGGTGAATGCTGGTGTAACCGGGCCAAACCTGCGGGCTGCCGGAGTCAATTACGACGTACGCTGGGCACATCCATACTCGGTATACGACGAATTGGATTGGATGCCTTCGGTGGAGAAACCTTCTTCGGTCAAGGGCGCCGACTGCTACGACCGCTACCGGGTGCGCATGGAGGAGATGGTAATCGCGTGCGAGATGGTGTTGGAAGCCCTTGAGAAGATTCCCGGTGGCGCCGATTCGCACTACTCGCCCGGTGATGCGATGATTCAGTCAAAGGCGCCGCTCCGAGCGCCGGCCGGTAGCAGCGGTTTCCACCACTACGAGGATTGTCGTGGTGAGTCGATGTTCTACCTCCAAGGTGGTGGCGAGGGGCGTGGCAAGCACCCGTATCGAGTCTCGATTCGCTCGCCGATGTTCATCACCATCCCATTCGTTGCCAAGACCATGATCGGCTACAAGATTGCCGACATCCCTGCCATCATGGGAAGTTTCGATCCGTGTATCGGGGAGACCGACAGGTGAGGTGGTGGAGATGGCGGACTGGTTGCAATTGAATGATTGGCTTTACGATGGGCTGGACTCCCTTCTCGTTACGGCTCTTCACGGTACTCCGCTGGCGGACTTGGCAGGACCTATGGCCCTGGTTCTGGCCGCGACACTGGCTTGTGTATCGGTATTGGTGGTGTTCATGTCAGGTCTTAGCGTGATACTGTGGATTGAGCCGAAACTATGGGCGCGGATGATGGACCGGCGCGGGCGAACCACCGATTGGCGCAGTCTCTGGGTCGGTGAACAGGGAGTGACTGCTGGAGAATGGTGGAATAAAGTCCCCTATGGGCTCGGCCGCCCGATCGGCGCTCTCAACAAATGGCTCAACAAGGTGATGGGTAATGCCAGTGAACACCCCACGGTGGCGCGGGTCAACAATCGCTCGTGGTACGGAGCGTGGTGGGCTTTGCCCGGATTCGTCCAGACCATCGCTGACGGGGCGAAATTCCTGACCAAGGAACACATGCCGCCGACCAAGGCAGATCGATTGATTTACGAGATCTCACCCTTCCTGATAATCTCTTCAACCGTCCTGATAATCGGCTTCATGCCGTTCTCATCGGGGATTTATGCTATTAATCCAGAACTTTCAGTGCTGTTCGCGCTGGCGATATTCGGCATCGCTCCCCTCGGCGTCTTCTTCGCCGGTTGGTCATCTAATAACAAGTACACCCTGATCGGAGGTATCCGCTCGGCGGCCCAACTGACAGCCTATGAGATTCCGTTGTTGATAACGGTCCTCGGCGTCTGTGTTCTGTCCGGTTCGTTCAATTTCATCGATATCGTCAATTTCCAGCATTCTGCCGGCGCCTGGAACTTATTCCTGATGCCATTGGGCTTCGCTCTGTTCATCATCACCATGATAGCCGAAGTAGAGCGCATCCCATTCGATATGCCCGAGGCCGAAGCCGAACTTGTCGAGGGCTGGTGGACCGAATACGGCGGGATGCGCTGGGGTCTACTATTCGCCGCTGAATACATGCGGGCATGGGCCGCCTGCATCCTGTGCGCGGTGTTCTTCCTCGGTGGCTGGAGCGCTCCATTCGCCGGCCTGATGGGTAATCTTGGGGTTGTCGGAGTGGTATGGAACGACCTCATTCCAGGAGTGGTCTGGACGATGATCAAGTCACTCTTCATCTTCCTGATATTCGTCTGGGCCCGCGCCAGTCTGCCCCGGGTTCGCACCGACCAGATTCTTGAATTCGGCTGGCGTTATCTACTTCCGCTGTCGGTGGTACAATTGGTGATTGTAGTCGCCCTCAGACTGTGGTTCTATGACCCGGCCGGACTGGGCAGTGGCTCGGCGTGGGATGGAGGCAGTGGATTCTTCTGGATGGTGCCACTGGTGGTATTCGCCATCTCGATGGCGATTTTCGTTGTCTACAGTATCGACGAGGACAAAGACCCACCGTCTCGCCCTTACCACGTGCATACCGTCAAGCCGGCGGGAACCCACGTCGCCGGGTCAGGTCATGGTGGGCGAAGAGTAGGCAAAACAGGTATGAGGTGAGACAATGGCAACACATCCACGCGCGCAACCAAATTTTCGGAATCTGTTCATCAAGCCGTTTTGGATGACTTTGGTGACCGCACTGCGCACCTTTGGCCGACCGATTTTCGGTTGGGGTTATCACAATAAGAAAGAGGAGATGCTTGATGAACACTCTAGGGCACGTGCTTCTGGCAATGTGATGAACGATGTCACCGCGCACGAATACGCAGCTGACCGAGAGGGCTCCACCCTCTTTCCCAATCTGTGGAAGCCGATGACCTTGATGTATCCTTATGAGCGCCTTGAGGACCTTGAGCCGTGGTTATTCGTCCCGGGCCAATACAACGGCCGAATCGGCGTCATCTGGGAGACCTGTACCGCGTGCAGATTGTGCGTGAAAATATGTCCCAATGACTGCCTTCACATGTCGACCGAGTTGCGAGTCGACATCCTCGATGGCGCTGATGGTGAGCATGCCGGCTATGGCAGTGACCTCGAGGTCGGCGGCTGGGCCGCGGTCGAGGTAGCGGGTGTAAAGGAGTTCCAAGAGACTCGCAACCCAGTCACCTCTCACGATTCCCCGGTCGATGAATTTCGTTTCGGCGAGGTGATCGACCTGAGTGGTGATACCGCCATCATACGCTGGAATGATACCGGCGATGAGGATGTCGT
>JAPOGE010000104.1 GCA_028283345.1 Candidatus Poseidoniales archaeon | reverse complement strand
CCAACAGACCCCCCAGGTGGTCCACCCACAGGTCCACCGTCGGGTCCACCGTCGGGTCCACCAACAGACCCCCCAGGTGGTCCACCCACAGGTCCACCGTCGGGTCCACCATCAGGTCCACCAACAGACCCCCCAGGTGGCCCACCCTCAGGTCCACCGTCGGGTCCACCATCAGGTCCACCGACCGGTCCCCCCACTGAATAAGGTGATTTCATGACCGATGCAGAGGTGCATGAAGAGGATTTCATGCTCGAGATGTGCAGTGGCAAGACCTCGTGGCAAATCGAGCCGCGAGAGGAGAGGAAAATCGATTTGGATGAGGTTGGGAAGAAGATCATCGCCGCCGGATGGGAAGTCAAGATCCAGACTCGCCTATGTCATATCTTTACCGGGGTGGCAAAGTTGACACTGTTTCCCAGCGGCAAATTATTGGTCAAATGTGACGATCGGGATACCGCACTTGAAATCGGCCGCCTGCACCTATTGGATTGGTTATCGGGAGAGTGAGAATGTGGATGGGATTCCACCCTCGATTCTAGCCCGAATCGCGGCCGAAGAATGTGTCATCTATCCCACCACCACACTTCCAGGCCTCGGATGCCTGCCGACGCCGACCGCACTCGACCGGCTGTTCGCCATCAAGGGTCGGGCGGCTGATATGCCGGTCAGTCTGGCGGTCGCCAGCATTGAACAGGCCGAGGCCATCGTCGAGATTCCGCCGCTAGCACGAAAACTCATCACCGCAACCCCCCCTGCAAGCCTGTCCATCGTCCTGCGGGCAGTTGAGGAAATGGATGCCAGAGTCGGTGGCAAAGAGGTTGCAATTCGTCTGGTCGCCCACCCGGTGGCAAAACTACTGGTCGAGAAAACCGGGCCACTGACCGCCACCTCGGCCAATCCCTCAGGTGTGGCCTGCCCGGATGATTGCGCCGCTGCATCTGAATTACTGGATTTTCCCGAGGACGCGGTACTCCCTGGAGTCTGCGCCGGGGGTTTGCCCAGCACCCTCGTCAGATTATCTACCAGCGCGGAAATTGCTCAAGGTCTGCCGTCGGTAACCATTATGAGAGAGGGCATTTTACCTTCAAGTCGCGTGATTGAATGGTCGATGAACTAGAACTGAAGCATTGGCGTGACGCAGGACATGTTGCCCGCCGTACCCTAGAGGGGATAAAGGGTAAGATTCAGGCGGGAAAAACCTGGCACGAAGTCATCGAATCGGCAGAGAGATTCATTCACCGTCACGGTGGAAAGCCGGCCTTCCCAGCTACCATCTCAGTCAACGAAATCGCCGCCCACTATACCACCGAGCACACCCTTGCCCCGCCCCCGGGATGGGATGGGGAGATGATTTTCAAGAAAGGCGACCTGGTGAAATTTGATGTCGGGGTTCACATCCATGGCAGCATCGCCGACAATGCCATGAGCATTGAAGTGGGTAATGGTGGTAACCACACCGACCAGATTCGTGCCGCTCGAGAAGCGCGCGATGCCGCGATTGAGCAGATGCATCCGGGCACACCGTGGCATAAAGTCGGTGACATCGCTGAGCAGATCCATACCGATGCCGGATTTCAGCCGCTTAGGAATCTATGCGGTCATCAGTTGGAAAAATGGAATCTACACGCTGGGGTCAGTGTCCCGGCCTACCGCTGTGGCGCCGACAATCCTGGTTTCAGGGGCACTGTCGAATCTGGTTCATTCTACGCGGTCGAGCCTTTCAACACCACGGGTGAGGAAGGACTGATTGAAAATGTCAGCCCGCGAAATTCATCTAACATCTACCGCATCACCGGCGATGTGGAATGGCGCAAGGCTTTGGCAAAGAAGAGATTAAAACCGTTGGGGGCACAGTTGGCGCGAAATTTACAAGAGCGTTACAATACCCTTCCATTCGCTGAGCGCTGGGCCTTTCCGATGTTGGCAAAACCGTTCCCGGATGCTGACGAGGAGAGCCGAATCAGCAAATGGAAAGCGTTGATGAAGAAACTCATCTCGATTCGCTTCATCGAGACCTATCACCTCCTTCGTTGCGTCAATGGTGGTAATGTCGGACAATTTGAACATACGGTCTTCGTCGCCGATGGCGGACCTGAAGTTATGACAGTTGAGTGATTATTGTCATAACAGAAACTTTTTTGGTTTACCGATTTCGACAAATATGGCCTCGGTTGTACATTCTCAAAATGATTATACACCCTAGTATGCTCCCCCGTAGCGAACAGGGCGATAGTTTTCGTCGAGTGCATCCCATCCCCTCTTCGCGGGCTCTCACCCTGTTCACCTCAACCGCCATCGGTCTTTGATGTGTTTTTCTTCCCAGAAAAGTATCTGAATCGATGATATAGGGACGAATGTGAGAAAAAACACAGGGTGGAAATCATATTCTCAAACGGTTCGTAGGTGAAGTCCGGATACAAAAGGTCTGCTCCACTCTCTCCGGCGCAGGATAAATAACCTTTCATTAAACTCACAATTCAACGCAGTACGTCGTTTTTTGGCAATGTCTTGAACTAAGATATAGTGATTCTTTAATATACTGGTCGCACTCCGGTAGGTATCCCCGCGAGGGGTAAGAGGACAAAAATATGAAGAATGAAATGAAGAATGATGAGGCTGTGAGCCCTGTTATTGCAACCATCTTGATGGTCGCAATCACTGTGGTTCTCGCTGGTGTTCTATATGTGTGGGCAAGCGACTTGGCGAACAACAACCAAGAAGACAGTCCAGACCTGTACCAGTACTCAGCCACCGACCACGCCGACGTAGTTGACAGCGGCACAGACGATAGCTTGTTTGTGCTACAGTTCAGCCGTGCACCGAAAGACCTGAACTGGGCAAACATAGTGATCCAGATTATCGATGAAGATGGGGTACCAGCCACCTGCGCAATTGATGCAGGTGAAGGCAACTGTAAGTTGATTCAGTACGGTAGTGACGTACTGACCTGGGAGAAGGCGGAGATTGTACACGTAGTAGAGAATGGAAAACAGATTTGCGAAGCTGCACCATGCTCCCTCACGATTAAGATTTCCGATGTCCGCACTGGCGTCGACTTGACCGGCAGCGGCTCCGTTGTCGTAGATTGAAGTACTGTAAACGGAAACTCATCAGATAATTAAATCAATAACACGGAGTAATAATCTCCGTCGGAACATGCCCTTGGGGCGGCTGCGGCCGCCCCGGGGCTTTTTTTATTTTCAAAATCACCCCTCCCCCATCCCTCCCCTTGGATGAAATCGTCGAGAGTGATGAGGTGACTACTTTTCCTCAAGCCAGGCTTTCCGGACCCCTGCTCCCTGTTCCCACATATGCATGCTTTCGCCCGACAGTAATTTGAATTGGGCAATCAACAGAGCATTCATCGAATCTAGGAAGGTTGCCGGTAATGAGGTCAAGGGCAGGCGCAGTCCAAAGCGATGCAATAGCCAACTACCGAACACCCACCCATCGATGACCAGAGTGGTGATGACGAAGACACTCATTTCCAGTCCAGTCAGTAACAGGCACCACTTGAGTACTGCAAAGACACAGCCGGCCAGGACTATCCACGGAATCAGCAGATGCATGATTCCCTGAATCCCCATGATACCACCCCAGGCCCCTTGGCTACGGGAGAACCAGTGGCTGCGGTGGCGCCATAGCAAGCGCTGTAATCCCTGTGCCCGACGCACTTTCTGTTCCTTGTGTTCACCATAGGTCGGGGGAATCGGTTCGCGGAATATGAGGGCAGGGTCCTGGATTGCCCTCAGTCCCGCCAGCCTGGCCGCTACCGCTAATTGGGCATCGTCAGCATTGCTGGAGGTGTCCAGGGTTGTATCCGAATACACAGAGCTCCGGATACCCAGTAGTGAGCCCTCGAGAAAGGGGGTGCTGTCCCGGGCTGACTCACCGAGTCGCTGAATGGTGAACATGTCACGATAGGTCGCCTCGGTCTTTCCGTGCGAGGTCTGAGTCACTGTGAACCTCTCCGGGGTGGCACCGACCGCGCCGATCTCGGGAGTGGAGAACCACGCCCCCAGTCGTAGGAGACTGCCAGGATCCAGCCGTGCATCGACATCGGTCATCACCAGAATCTCACTTGAAGGAGCGGCCGAGCCAAAGGCTTGGGCGATCGCCGCGGTCTTTCCCAATCGATGCTCCATTTCGATGATGGTGAAGTCGGCGAAGGCTGTTGGGTTCTCCACCAACCAAGTCTTTACCAGGTCAACCGTGTTATCGGTCGAGGCTGAATCGATGAAGATGGCTTCCAACTTGTGGCGGGGATACTCTTGCTGTGCCAGAGCTGACAATTTATCCTCGATGAGAAGTTCTTCGTTCCAGGCCGGTATCACCAGAGTCATCCGGGGTAGGTCTTGGGGTTCCACATCGGGCAATGCGAGGGTGCTTTGGCCGGCCCATTTTCCCACCCTGAGACGATGAATGATGAAGGGCAGAGCGGCGATTCCTCCGGCTACCAATTGAAAAGTCGCTAGGGTTGCAACCACCATCCTCAGCCCTCTCGGCCTCGCCTTGTCGGCTCTACCCTTGACCTTCTCCCTAGGATTCAATCCCAATCACCATATTATGCGGGCAACACCGCCGAGACATTCGCATGCGCAGAGTGCTTCACGTCGGCCCGGCCAATTCCCCCGGGGGGATGGCTACCGTGATGCGGATATTGGCAAATAATCCCCCTGAAGGTTGGTCAACACAGACGATAGCAACCCATGTGGATGGCTCAATTCTAGCCAAACTGATGGTTTGGCGACGGTCGAGGCGGCAAATCGCGCAATTACTCGCTGACTCAATCTCACGCCCCGACCTCGTGCATATTCACAGTGCCGCCGATTGGTCATTTCACCGGAAAACGGTGATCCTCGGTCTGTGCAAAAAATTCAATATCCCCTGTGTTTTACATATCCACTCGGGAAAATTCGATTCCTGGCTCGGAAAACCGGGCCATGGCACCGCCGTTAAAGCCCGCAGGGCGATAACCGAGGCTGGTGCCAAAGTGGTGGTGCTGACAGCGAGATGGGCTGAGAAACTCACTCCTCTTCTCGGTGATTGTCAGGCGATTGCCAACCCGATAGAAGCATTTGAGGACACCGCGTTCTCCACTCCTCCAACTTCTCCCCCCAACAACGCTCCCCGCGAAGCGCGCAAACTTCTGCTGATGGCCCGCCGCGTCTGGGCGTGCGGTCCCAGTCTTGCCATCGCAGCAACCAGAATCATGCGAAACGAGGGTCGCGAGGTTACCCTGCATCTCACCGGAGTTGCGCCCGGGCACAAATGGTCGCGTCGCGCCGAGGCCGAAGGCCTGGTGGTGGCGCATGGCTGGTTACCAATCGAAGAACTGGAGCAATTGCGGGCTGAAGCGACCCTGATGCTGGTACCCTCGGCCTGGGAGGGTCAGCCGATGGTGATTCTCGAGGCGATGGCGCGAGGTCTGCCGATTCTCGGCTCGCCGGCTTGTGCCGAGCACATCGGTGGTGCCGGTAGAATCGTGGCTGAGATGAATCCCGAGGCCTGGGCGCAGGCAATCGGTGAACTTCTCGATGACGTGGAAGCACGACGACAAATGTCCGAGGTCGGGGTGGAAATGGCGAAACTGCACTCCATAGATGTGGTGGCCGGACAGTGGAAAACGCTGTATAACGACCTTGTCAACTGACTATTTTAATCGCTTTTTGCAATATTT
>JAPOGE010000103.1 GCA_028283345.1 Candidatus Poseidoniales archaeon | reverse complement strand
TCAGGAAGATCTCGACCTCGGCTTCGTCCGGGGTGAACATCACCTCGATGCCACCATATTCCATCCCATCTATCAGCCATAACGCGTCGGTGATGATTCCGTCGACATCGGTTGAGGTCTTTGCCGACAATTTGGTCGGTACTCCGACCCATACCGCTGACTCGGTAGTGATATTGGCGGTCGGGGCGATATTGGCGATGATGAAGGAAATCGTGAGTGTCTCGCCGAAATCAGTACCATCGTAGGGGGTCGCGTAAAGCGTCCAGAGATCACCGGGGGCGAGGCGATTGGCCGGCACCGAGGTGGCGTTTCCCAGGTTGGTGGCAAAGCCGTTCTTCAACCACACATGAGTGATGCTGACCTCATCACCATCAACATCGGCGGTGGTCAGTTCGGGAACGATATCGGATATGGAACCGGGAGTGGTCGAGCCATTGAAGGAAATCGTCGGCGGGGTGCTGACGATGGTGAAAGTGACCGCCAGGGTGTTCGAGTAGTCGCTGCCGTCGTAGGCCGTGGCTTCGATACGTACTACGTCGCCGGCAACGGTCTGAGGCTCGCCATTCTGAAATTGGTCGTTGACGAACCACGCAAAGTCGATTCCGACTATATCACTTGGGTCATCATCGAAATATGAATGACTCAAATTGAACTCTTGGGCGATTGTCGAGGTATTGCTGTCGATGGTGAAACTCGTAAGTACCGGTGGTGAATTGAAAATTCCAATTCCACTGGACTCTTGCCACTCCGACCATGCCTGGCCATCATTGACCCGAACCGTGGCGGTCCAGATCTGCCCCTTCACAGTATGTGAAGCCGGCAGGGTGGAGGTGGTGACCGCGGGGTATTCCACGCCGCCGAGACTCCACTCAATTTCGACTGCTGCTTCATCATCACCGGCATCGACATCACTGCTCAGCCAAGATACCATCAGGTCGGTGGTGGTATTCGCCGTGGCCGGACTGATACTGACAAAGGTCATGGTCGGGGCGGTATTTGAAGTGCTTATTGTGACGGTGGCGGTAGTGAACCATGTACTGGTATCGAATCCATCGCTGGCGGTAATCTCGGCATGCCAGACATCGCCGGAGTGAACTGCGATTGAAGGAACGCTGACCTCCCCATCAAAGGCAGCAATTCTGGCCCCATCGACATACCATCGAGTGTCGTTCAGTGCCGGGGAATCACCCGAATCGGCATCGCTGAATGAGTAACTGAGGGTAAGTTCATCGCCTTCGAGAGGTATTGCCGGTGAAATCGCCGCGGCATCAACCACCGGGACGGAATTGACTATCTCGACCGTGTTCGCTTCGACCAAGGTCCCCGAATCAGTGCCGTCCGAAGGCGTGACTGAGGCATTCCAGAACTGCCCCTTGGAAGTATTACCAGAACCGAAGGTTGGCTGGTCATTCAGTGCTGAAATCAGTGTCCCATCGCGATACCAACGAATCTGTGTGCCGCTCTCGGCATCGCTGTCAGGGTCGGAATACGCGTAGTTCAATTGCAGGGTATCGGTTGTGGTGGCAGGGCTGGGGGAAATCGATACGTAGGCCGCGCTGGGCGGTTGATTCGGTGCTGCCTGTTCGGGGATTTGTACACTGTATGTAGAGGTCGCATCACCGCTGTTTTGACCATTGCCATCGGCACCGACCACATCGAGGTTGAGGGTCACCGCCCCATACCCTTGGTAGGGGGCGGTCCAGTCGACCGTCCATGGGGATGAACTGCGGTAGGTGTGGGTGGCGGAATCAGCTTGGGAGTTTATCTTCACATTGGCGCCGGGGTTAGAGAGGGTGCCCATGCTGACCTCGATCGAAAAACCACCTTGGGTATACGTGGCTGAAGTAAGGGAGACATTCAAGGAATAGGTTGTACCGGGGGAATAAGTGCTCGGATTACCGGAAAATGAGTAGGCGACCATTACACTGCCGTGGCACGAACAACCGCCCGAGACATTGTAGATTCCGTTGATTTTGGCTTCAGTTCCCGAAGAGACCGTCGCCAATAGAAAAAGCAGCAGGACGGCAAGAACTGATCTCCTCATGCCACTTCCTATGAATTAATGGGGCTTGAAGATAACCCTCAATTCCAACGAAGGCAGAAAGTCGTAGCAAAACGTAGTATCCTTCTGATTGCTACTTATTGCCTCCACCCCCATCGCGGTGACGTGGAGAGTCCTTGATGCTGAGATATCCAGCCCTACCGATGTCGGCGATCCTGCTGTTTCTGATCTCGGCAATCGTGCTTTCCCCGGCCGCTTCAGCAGCTGGCTCGACTATCACCACCAGTAGCGAATTTGTGTTATTCTTACCGATTATCCTGGCATTGATAATCACTCTGATGTTGTGGAAATTGCTACTTCCGACATCGCTGTCCTCACTACAGGTGGCATTCGAGGTCGATGACGGCTTGTACGAAGTACATCGTCTGACCAAGACACGCGCCGATTCCAAGGACTTGCTCAGATTGCCACGGGTCGGTATTGGAGTCACCGCCTACCTGATGGCGATGGCGGGTATCTTGATTCTCATCGCCGAGTTGCTCATCATGCCCAGCACCTTCCATACCGCCTCGGTCGTGTTGATGGTGATTCTCATCACCCTGCCGGTGCTTTATTCCCCGTTGGAAACCTTGGCGGCACAATTGTCGAAGAAGTCCTCGGTTCAAGAGATCGGAGGCTCGTGGTTGATGCGTTTCATCAAGCGTTTCATCTTGCTGATCATGCTTTTCATGGTGACCTTGGCCATCCTGCTATATGGCTGGAATGCCCACCCAGATGACCGGGCTACCTGGGTGGTATATGCTGCACTGGTCTTCATGTCACCGACTATTTTGGCCTATGGTAGAATTCTTGGGGCTTCGTGGAATATGTTGCTGGTAAATAAATGGCGCTCATGCAAAGGCCAACAGACGCCGGTCAATCCAGATGAACCAGGACGGCTGGCTCGCCTCAATTCACTGATTCTGGTAGTCTTTTTGGTAACTATGCCGATAACCGCGATGAATGGGATATTCACAGTATTGTACGTCGCTTTAGGAGATGCTTCTCCTGATACAATGGAGAACATTCTCAACTATGGTGGCCTACTCGGTTGGGGAATCACCGAAGGAATTCATATGCAGGAATTAATCGACCGTTTTCAATGGTTGAAAGGGCTTCCCTTCATTCTAGCCACTTTTTTAACGATGAATATCGCCATCGTCGGGCTGGCATTCATCTTTGAGTTGATTCGTAACCTGTTCATCGGCGGTCAGACCTTTTCCGGTGTCGGTGGAGTGACATTGGCCACCCCGCACGAGATTCGCGCTGAGAAGACCGTGCAGGCCCGCCTGCTGTACTTCTCATTCGCCGGCTTCAGCGGCTATACCGTGTTATTGTTGGTACTGGTCTGCTACAAGGAATTCTCCTCGCTGATGCCCTATGCCGCAGAGTTGGAGGGTCAAGGCTTCAGTGAATCCGTCATCCTTATGGCAACTTGGTCATTCATCGCTGTCGGTCAAGGGGTTTTCCTGGTCACCTGGCTCTTAAGCATGCCACGATTGAAGGTACTACGGGAGTTGGAGTTCGACCTTTCACCGGAGGAGCGCCGCGGTGAAATCATCGATTCTGGGGCTGGGGATTGGATGAAGAATCTCATCCATGAAGCGGCGCGGCGCGAGGATATCAATGGTCTGCGATTATTCCAATCCGAGAGTCTGGCCGGTGACCAAGCGGTGGTGCGGATGGAGAAGACCCGCGCCCGGATGATTGAGCGGGCGATGCGCGGCTTATGGCCGCAGGCGATGAGTGAGAGTCGCTCATTATTGGCACAGCAGGGCGGTGAAGGGCTTGAGGCGAGGCTGATTCTGGCGATTTCATATATCGCCACCCGAAGGTTGGATGCGGCCAAACAGATCCTCTATGGAATTGACGAAGAGGAACGCGATGATGACACCGAGGTGCTGATGATGATGACCGAATTCCTCGACCCTTGGCGCGGCGAGGTCGACCTCGATCTACGCAAGAAACATATCAAGAATCCCACTGTCGTCCACCTCGGATTATTGATGAAGCGTCTGGCGGTGTGGGAAGCGGGTGATTCGGGTAAGGATACCGAGGCCGAGATCATGGACCTGAAAAGCCGCTTATCGGCGATTGCGATGCTGAGATTGCAACGCCGTGGTATCGAGGCGTTGGAATTGGCCATCGACGCAGTCAAGGATAATCAGCATCATGTCGGGGCGAGAATCGCCCTCGCCCTGTGTTTACTCGATGGCATCGCCATGCCTGAGGACCGCTTCAGTGCGCTCGACCTCTACCGCGGCCTGGCCCGAGATGCCCAGGCCGACCCGCGCGTCCATGCCCTCGGGGTGATTATCGGTGAAGATGCCTCGCTGAATGACCTGGAGGCGGCGCTGGTGCTATCCTCGAGCGAGATGAGCGGCGAGAGGAAGAGCAAGAAGAGAACGGAGTCGGCTAAACCCGCTGGGAATGGGGCGAGCGATAATCTGGAGTGGATGGATGAGGCGCCGGTCAATCCGGTCGCGGCACTGTGTTCCGGGGGTGGAGGAAATGATGAGGCCTTGGCGGCCAACCTATTGATAATCAGCCATCAGGCGATGGACCGCGGCCTACCTCCGACCTTGCGCAGGACCAACCGTGAATACCTTATTCACTACTACATCCTGATGCCGTTATGGGCGGTGCTGGGAATCGGTTTGGGATTCGCCATCGATAAAATCACCATTGGCGTGGCGATGGGTCTACTGTCAATACTAGGGCATATTATGATTCTCCGTATGCAGAGAAGTCAGGAGAAGAATATCACCCATCGCGACCAGATGGCGATGGTCAACCTGGCAAAGAGAATGCGTAGAAACAAGGTCAACTTCGATGCCAGCGCGCTACCCGTAGGTACCCATCTGCTGCTCAGTGGCATGCTCATCTCAGTCCAAGGGGTTACCTATGATATCGGCCTGCCGGGGTGGATGGTGGAGAATATTCCCGCCACCAAACAGAAGGATTTCATCGAACATATGGCTGAAAGAAGGCGGGAATACCGTACCGCCAAGCCAGCTCGCAGTAGGATTCTGGAGAAGAAATGGTGGCAGAAGCGCGAGCGGATGGCCGATTCAGAAGGCGCTCTAGCGCGCCTGCTCGGCGCTGACATTGCCAGAGCAATATGTCCCCGCGAGGCCAAGCCCAGCCCTGCCGGTAGTGAGGGGAGGGGCGGTGGTGGTGGCGGCAAAAGTGGTTCGGGCGGCAGTAAGAAAGGCCGACGGGTGGTGCGACGAAAGGGAAGTGGCGAAGGCGCTAAGCGACGGGCGGTGCGCCGCAAGCGCAAGTGAAACTATATTTTTGAGATGTCACGTTAGGTACGAGAGTTGTTGGTATGTCGCGTATTGTCGTCAATTCTTTCCAATATTTCCAGCATCGTTGATTGGTTATCCAACATTTGCGGTAGCACCGAAATCGCCTTGTTCATTTCAGGCAGTACATGAAGTGCTTGAAGTGCCTGAAGTGCTTCGTTCATTTCATTTAGAATGGCAATCGCTTTGTCGAATCGGTCTTCTTCATCCTCGATTGCATTTGGAACCCTGGATGCCGGCTGAGGTAAACCATCCTCAGGTACCTGTACGTCATCCACTTTCATTTATACACCGGTGCTGGCAATAAGGTCTTCTATGGCTATAATGAAAGTGGACACGGCTGTTTTCCGCCCACTTACTATCATCCTTACGAGATTGGTTTCGTGTTGGTCATTGAATATTAAGCCGGATAAACCACAGTCTCTTGCCAACTTTAGTATTCTCCGGCGGAACCCTTTCATTTGGACCTCTCCGATGAA
>JAPOGE010000102.1 GCA_028283345.1 Candidatus Poseidoniales archaeon | reverse complement strand
CCCCAGCGCCAGCGCCATTGCCCTCGGCCGCATCAACCTCGGTAAAACCGAGCATTGTTCCATCGGCTGCCGCATTTGAAGGCGGTTCATCGAACCAATCTACCGCTGGTCAAGGCACTGGTGTGGGGCAGGGTGGCACTGCGACAAGCACCGGGGTCGTGTTCCAAGGTGTGGTGATAGCCGGGATGCCGCCGGTTCCACCGACCGGCCTACCACCTGGCTGGAGTTGGGAGCAATGGCGACATTATGGTGCTGAATGGCTGCAACATCAGAGTGGCAAGTGAACACCGTCTGGTTCAAAGACGCGACGCGCCTCGTCGCATCATGGGTAGCATCGTGCTGTTTGGTCCACCGGGTGCCGGAAAGGGAACCCAAGCAACAGCCATCTCCCAGACCACAGGTCTTCCACAGGTATCGACCGGTGATATGCTCAGGGCGGCCTTGGCTCAGGGTTCCGAACTGGGTGAGCGGGCCAAGGTGTTCATGGAATCCGGGCAACTGGTTCCTGATGAGGTGATCATCGGACTGGTAGGTGAACGATTACAGGAAGATGATGCTGGGGATGGAGTATTGCTGGATGGATTTCCCCGGACAATTGCCCAAGCTGAGGCCTTGCAAGATATCGAAACTGTCGACCTGGTCATCTCAATCGAGGTGCCGGACGAGCGTATCGTCGAGAGGATATGCGGACGATTTTCCTGCGCTGATTGTGGCGCGGTTTACCACGACACCTTCAATCAGACCAAGACTGAGGAAATCTGTGATTCTTGTTCAGGGAGCGAATTCATTCGCCGGGATGATGATAATGAAGGTACGGTTCGCTCACGCCTGGAGGCATATCACCACCAGACCGCTCCTCTCGCCGATTGGTATCATCAGCGTCGAGTGCTTTTCAGGGTTGATGGTGACCGTCCGATCGACGAAATCCGTGATGATATTCTAGCGACTCTCAAGTCGCTCTGAGGTGGTTGATTGGGGACTGGAAAGAGCCGTTTTCGGCGGCAGAGGAATCGCCGCCGAGAACTTGCAGAATCGGCGCAACGATACTTGGCTGAAATCATTGCCGAGAGAGAAGATTACGATTCTGAATTCATCGATACGGTAGCCCGACAGATGTGGAAGATTGGCCTGCGCCACCGCATCGGCTTGCCGAAAACCCACAAGCATTGGATTTGTCGCCAGTGCCGGGTGTTGCTGCGGCCAGCATTCAATGCTCGGGTGCGTATTCGCCGCGGCATCAGAACCACCACCTGCCTGCAATGCGGCTATGTCAGGCGTTTTGGCAACGCAGCGGGTGGTGGCGAAAAGCCTCTCGCTCATTCGCAAGATGGTGCAATTGAGTTGTCTGAGGGATGAGAGAGGTGGTGTGAGCATGGGTAAGATTCCACAGCACATATTGAAGGCGGCAAGGGATAGAACTCTCGTGGTCACCGTTAGAGTCGGCAAGAGTGGCTTGACCGAGAATATTTTGCGTGAGATATCGGAGCAATTATCATCCCGTGGTTTGGTGAAAATCAAATTCAATCGTGGGATTTTTGCACCCAAAGACAAGAAATTGGCCATTCAGATGATCTGCACAGATTGCAATGCCACCTTGGTCGAGGCCAAAGGTAACGTCGTAATAGTGTATCAGCCCTAGACTTGAAGTGTAATTGAGACTAGGACACCGTGCGGGGGATTGGATGGCGGTCATTGCTCCTGTTTGGATTTCTGGCCTCCTAGGGGCGTTGATACTGGCCATATTGGTCGCCATGGCGGTGCGCTGGATCAGACTACCCTACACCATTGCACTAGTTCTGGTAGGATTGGTCATCGGACTTCTGGGAGATGAATTACCGGCCTCGGAGAATTTCCAGGGCCTACTCTCTGCCGAGGTCATATTCTTCCTGTTATTGCCACCCTTGTTATTCGAGGGTGCCGCGGCCATGGATTTGGGAAAATTAATCAGAAATTGGAAAATCATCACTCTTTTGGCTATTCCCGGAGTGGTGATATCGTCTATTGTCATCGGCGTCATCGCCTGGCAGGTCGTCTGGCCGAATCATGATAATGGACTGCTGTATGGCTTACTTCTGGGCAGTATCCTGGCTGCTACCGACCCGGTTTCGGTTTTGGCTTTGTTCAAAACCCTCGGTGCGCCGAAACGGCTCACGGTTTTAATCGAAGGCGAGTCGTTATTCAACGACGGAACCGCCGTCGTTCTTTTCAATATTTTATTGGTGGCGGTATTGGCGACCCTCGTCGGTCAGGATATGTCTGTCAGGGAATTACTGGTATCAGGATTTGTGAAGTTTCTGTTCGTCGTCTCAATCGGTTTTCTGGTTGGATTTGTCGGGGGAATTCTCTCCAATTGGTTGTTGGTTCGAACCAGTGACCACCTGGTGGAGATATCGATAACCGTGGCACTTGCATTCGGGACTTTTCTGCTCGCTGAGATATTGCACGGAAGCGGCGTCATCGCGGTCGTCGTCGGCGGACTGATGGTTGGCAATCACGGGACGAAATTCGGCATGACCGCGACCGCGCGAGTCGGCCTACAGCACTTTTGGGAAGTGGTTTCCTTTTTGATTAACAGCGTCCTATTCCTATTGATCGGCTACGAGGTCCAGTCAGCGTTTGAATTTGATATGCGCACTCTGGTACTCGCCACTACCGCCATCGTTGGCACCTTGGTGGCCAGACTCGTCATCTACCCGCTGACTTCGATTTCAAATCGCACCCATCCCAATCCAATCCCGTGGAAATGGCGCCATACGATTTTCTGGTCAGGCTTGCGTGGTTCAATTCCAATCGCCCTTCTGCTGTTATTGTCCAACATGGTCTCGGACGGCACAACCTTTGAGTTGGCGGGGATAAAATACACCACTAATTTCCCCGAGTGGTTGTTCAATGACCTGTTGGTGATGGCCTTCAGCGTGGTGCTTTGGACACTTCTGGTGCAGGGATTGTCCCTGAAACCGGTGATGAACAGACTGAAGGTCACGGGAAATCTCCCGGAAAATGAAATCAGTTATGGTATCGCCTTGGCGGAATCGATCGCCACCAAAGCCGCATTGGAGAAACTGGCGGAATTATCTGCCAAGGGTATGGTTTCAGATGAAGACCGGAGATTGCTTGGTGATGTTCTAACCGAGCGTTTGGAAGTTGCTGAATCATCGGTGGTGGAGTTGAGTTCGACCAGTAAGATTCATCATCAGCGGATGGAATCCACCCGGATGGAATTACTGATGGCGCAGATGGCTTCAATCAACGAGGCAAGTGCCAGTGGACTATTGTCGGAATCGGTTGCCGAGAGTGCGACCAAGGCCTTGCTTGAGAAGTTGCACGAGAGTCAGGAAAAGCAAGAGGCCAAGGAAGAGGTGAAGGGTGGGGTGGGAAAAATCTCGTCTGAAACTTCGACCTTGGCTGAGAAAATCCTCCCCGGTGAGCCGGAAATCTCGGCTGAGACATTTGACCAACTGGCACCTCCCGAGGTCGATGATTTACTCGATAGTGACGATGAATTAGAGTCTGAGTGAGCGCGACTTCTATACGCCGAGCAGAAGTCGACGGGTTATGATTGCCGCGCAGACTGTGGTAATGCTGATTTTCGTACTCAGTTTCGCCCTCATTCTGTCGGAGAAGATGCACCGTGCAGTCGCCGCTTGGCTCGGCTGCATCCTAATGTTATTCCTCGGCCATATCACCAATGTTTTTACTCTGGGTGAGGGCAGTTCTCTCGAGCATGAAATGCTTGGTTGGATTGAATTCGAGGTTATCGGGCTGCTGCTCGGAATGATGATTTTCGCGGCATTGTTGGAAGTATCAGGATTCTTTGAATTCGTGGCAATCAAGGCCTCAAAATTGAGCAAGGGTGACCCTTGGCGGCTCATCGTATACCTTGGCACCTTGACCACGCTTCTCTCATTGGTAATCGACAATGTCACCGCCATCATCATTATCGCTCCAATCACTTTGCGAATCTGCAAAAAGATGGGTATCAGTCCTATTCCACCGCTCCTGGCCGAGGCTATTCTGTCGGATACCGGTGGGGTTGCCTCGATGGTTGGTGACCCACCGAATGTGATGATTGCCGCCGCTGCGCACGATGTCAACCTTGAGCACCTTTTCGGTTTCAACGGTTTTCTCTTGAGGTTGGGTTTCCTGACCCTGATGGCATGGATTATCACACTTGGATACATGCGCTGGTATTACCGCAATTGGATTTCCGAGAAGCCCGAGAGTGTCGAGAGTCTGATGGAGGAGGATGAATGGGAGGTAATCGAGAATTTGCGATTGATGAAAACGACGTTGCTGATCCTAACTCTTACCGTCGTCGGTTTTTCACTTACCGAATTCTTACACTTGCCGATTCAAATTCACGCCATCGCCCTGTCCGGGGCCGGTTTTGCATTGGTATTTGCTCGACCGATGCCTGGCCATAAGCATGGTGAGGGCTTTCTCAACGATGTCATCGGCCGGGTCGAATGGCAGGCGCTGCTATTTTTCGCTGGCCTTTTCATGTTGGTGGGGGCGTTGGGTAACGTCGGTTATCTCGAATCATTGGCGATTTGGATATTCGCTAGTTTCGGCTCTGACCCGGTGATGCTCGCGGTGGCGGTTGTCTGGGTTTCGGCCATCGCCAGTGCCATCATCGACAATATCCCCTTCACCGCGGCGATGATTCCGGTCATCATCAGTATCGGTGAAGCGAATCCAGGCCTCGACATCGCGCCTTTATTCTGGGCTTTGGCGATGGGTGCCGGATTCGGTGGCAACGCCACTCCAATCGGCTCCTCGGCAAACGTGATGACGGTCTCTATCAGCGAGCGTGGGGAGCAACCAATCACTACCAAGGAATGGATGCGCGTGGGCCTTCCGGTGATGCTGATGACCTGCGTGGTGGCGACAATCTTCATCATCATCTTCCATGGTGTGCTCTATTCCAGCATTTGAAAAGTGGCATTTTTTCGGTTCTCCCATCACTGATTCCTAGGTAAAACTGCACGGGTATATCGTCGAAGTGATATTTCTTTCAAAGCAACCAACCGATTTGCTGATAGCCGATGCTCACAAGAGGGGTGTTGAGTGCCATGCGTGAGTGCCAGATTTGCGGGCTACTTTTCCTCGGTACCGACTGCCCGGGGTGCGGCTCGCGAATGACCAATGTGCTCGATGCCGGAGGCGAGGGGGCGCAGACTCTGGCGCAACGCGGTGGCCTTCCCGGCATCGAGCGTCTAGGGGAATCTCTCGGTGCCATCCTCGACGATTCCGAACTGCTCGGAGCCGATGCCTCCGATGCCAATTCGTCGCTTCCATTCGGAGTTGGCGGTGGTGCCTCAAAACGTATCACCACCCTTCCGTTCGGCATCGGCAGTAATCCTTCGATCGGTTCTGATGCCATGGGTACCAAACTACCATCTCCTGAGGATATGATGGCCGCACATGAGGCGGAAACCAAAGCGGAATCGGAAGTTCTTACCAGTTCCGAAGTCGAGGGGGGTGCCGGCGATGATGAGGATGTGGTTGTCGAGGTAGAGGATGCTGATGGTATCGTCGATTTGGAGGTTCAATCTGAACTTCCTAAAAGAATCACTGCAGAACCATCGGTAGCCAGCCCGTCCGAGGCGGGCAAGGTCGTCACGGTGCAAGTCGCGCCCTCTCCTGAGGTGGTGGTTGTACCGGTGGAGGTTGCCGGCGCATCTCAAGCCCAGGTTGCTTCCGTTGAGGCGGTGGCGGTGCAAGTCACGCCCTCTCCTGAGGTGGTGGTTGTACCGGCGGAGGTTGCCGGCGCATCTCCAGCCCAGGTTGCTTCCGTTGAGGCGGTGGCGGTGCAAGTGGTAGCGGTAGAAGCGATTGCAGTGCAGACAACCCCCGTGCAGACCACCCCTGTGCAGACAACCCCCGGGCAGACAGTC
>JAPOGE010000101.1 GCA_028283345.1 Candidatus Poseidoniales archaeon | reverse complement strand
CCAAGGATCGCACCATTCGTGCCGAGGTGATATCGAGCCCACTGGTCGGCTCGTCCAGAAGCAGAATATCGGGGTTATGCGCCAGCGCCCGTATTATTGCCGCCTTTTGCCGCATACCCTTGCTGAATCCTCTGGTGGGGCGACCCAAGGATTCAACAAAGTCCAGTTCCTTGGCAATACGCAGGGTATTTTTCCAGCACTCCTCATCGCTGATCCCGTGCAGGCGTGAATGATAGCGAATATTCTCCCAAGCGGTCAAACGATGGTACAGTCCGGTGGATTCCGGTACGACGCCGAGGAATCGGCGCATTTCCACCACCGGTGCCGGGCCCGAATCGGCATGGAATAGAACTCGACCAGAAGTCGGCCGATAGAGGCCGCACATCAACCGTAATAGTGTGGTTTTACCGGCTCCATTACCGCCTACCAAACCTACTATATCGCCTCGATTCAATGTAAGGGTGACGTTTTTCAGCGCCTCGATATGAGAAAATTGTTTACTGACATTATTTATCGTCAGTAAGATTTCTCCCACGCCATCACTCTCGACGAGATTCAATGGTGCGATTGAGTCCCGGATGCTTTTCTTCGACTTTTTCGGCCCGGTATATCTGTTGTTGTAACATATCGTGAATTTCCTTTTGCGCTATTCCGAGGTCTATGTGCTCGGCAATCATGGTCAAAGCGCCGTGAATATTGCCAGCATCGAGAAATGCATCGTTGCTGATGATTCCATCCACACGCGCTTGTTCAAGTGTGCCGGTCACGAAATCAATCTCATCTCTAATAGATTTTGAGTCGACGTGCGCCCTCGAAATCAGGCGGTCAATGCAGGTGCGCATGGCTGTCCGTGCAATATCTCCTTCAAGAGCGTTGTCGAAGCCTCAGCCAAGCCGCTGCGTAAGTTCAACCAGCACCCCGCCGGTCGACTCAGGGTGTACGAAGGCGATGAGGGAGTTGTCAGAACCAGTGGTGGGATGTTCATTTATCAGCCGCACCTCGTTGTTCTTCAAGTATACCAGGACTGCTTCGAGGTCGTCGACGCGAAAGCATATCTGTTGCACACCGACCCCTCTTGTGGAAATGAACTTACCAATCGGGGTGTCGGGTGATGTCGGTCGTAGCAGTTCGACCCTGACCTCTCTCTCCCCGGTGCTGGTATGAGAAGTGGAGAAAAACCTGGTCTCCACCCCTTGAGATTCAACCACCTCATCCCCCTCTCCTTGAGTCAGTCCAAGTAGGCGCCAGAATCTGCTGGCCGCCTCCAGATCTTCACAGGCGATGCCGATATGATCCAAGTATATGTTTCCTGAATATTCCTCATTCACAACATCCTCTCCCTCTGACTAGAATCCACTCGGGGCGCGATAAGAACCGAAAACCTGTTTCATTGCGATAATGATTTCACCTAGGCTACATTCACATTTCACTGCATGTAATACATGCGGAAATAGATTTTCACCTTCTCCTGCTGCTTTGCCGATAGCGGCTAATGCCACATCGGCACGGTCCGCATCCCTGTTTTGACGCATTTCTGCCAAGCGGGTTATCTGGCGGGCGGCAACCTCGGGGTCGATGGCTTGAGGTACGGGGGTGATATCCTCTTCTCCGATACCATGATTCAGACCTATGATCCTGCGCCTACCCGATTCCACATCTAGCTGGTGCTGCCATGCCGAATCGTGAATCGCCCGCTGTTGATAGCCCTCTTCCATCGCTTTCAAGGCACCGGACAGGGCATCGATATGGGCGATTTCACGACGCGCCTCTTCCTTGATATCCTTGGTCAGTGATTCGACCAACCACGACCCCCCCAGCGGGTCGACCACGCTGGCCACACCACTTTCCTCGGCGATAATTTGCTGGGTTCGCAGAGCGACCGTGGCACTTTCCTCGGTCGGTAGGCCAATCGCCTCATCATAAGAATTGGTGTGAAGGCTCTGAGTGCCACCACATACCGCGGCGAGTGCTTGGATGGTGACACGGGCAATATTGTTGAGTGGTTGCTGGGCTGTCAGTGAAACTCCGGCGACCTGGGTGTGAAATCGTAACATCGAACTCTTGGGGTTGCTCGGGCTATAGCGCTGCTCCATCAATTCATACCACAGTGCTCTAGCGGCACGAAATTTAGCCACCTCTTCAAAGAAATCATTGTGGCAATTGAAGAAGAACGATAACCGTGGGGCAAAAGTGTCGACCGCAAGGCCAACATCGATTGCCGCCTGAACATATTCAAGCGCGTTGGCCAATGTGAACGCCACCTCCTGTATCGCGGTCGAGCCCGCCTCGCGGATATGGTAACCCGAGATTGAAATTGTATTCCAAAGTGGCAAGTTGGTGCCGCAGTAGGAAAAGGTGTCGGTTATCAGGCGCAGACTATGCACCGGTGGGAAAATGTATGTACCCCTGGCGATATACTCCTTGAGAATGTCATTTTGAATCGTGCCGCGTAATTCTAGCGGATTGACTCCCCGCTCTTCAGCCACCACAATATACATCGCCAAGATGACCATGGCTGGAGCATTGATGGTCATCGAAGTAGAAACCTCAGCCAATGGGATGCCGGCAAATAGACGACGCATATCGTCAATGCTATCGATTGCAACACCGACCTTTCCGACCTCACCCAGCGCCAGTTCATCATCACTGTCCAATCCCAGTTGTGTCGGTAGGTCAAAGGCGATTGACAAGCCATTCTGACCCTTTTCAAGCAATAATTTGAATCTTTCATTTGTCGCCTCTGCACTTGAAAAACCGGCATATTGCCGCATCGTCCACAGCCTATCGCGATACATTGTGGAATGTATGCCACGGGTGTAAGGAGGGGTGCCCGCAGTGGATATCTCATCACGAGAAAGACCCGAATTCGACAGGGTGACTTCGTCAGCTTGAGGCGGTAATTCGATCCCCCCGAGGGTGCGCCATACCCTCCCCTCGGAATCTTTGCCATCAGACCCTGTCATGAGTGTGCCATCAAGCGCCATCACTCAAGCATTGCCCAAGAATAGCCCCCACGTGGAATCACCCATTGGGTTAGGTGGGGATGCAGGGAATCCAGTAGTGACTAGTGATGGTGTCCACCAGGGCCATGGACATGGCCGTGCTCTAGTTCTTCCTCAGTCGCTTCCCTCAATTCCACCACTTCAACCGAGAATGTCAAGTCGTGACCGGCTAATTCGTGATTGAAATCAACCGTGATATTTTCCTCACCGACGGTCAGAATCCTGAAGGGGAGAGGTCCCTCGGTCACCTGTGCAACCAGGACCATTCCAACATTGAGTTCCTCATCAGGAGGAAATTGGCTGCGCGGAAGTTGTACCACGCCGGCATCATCCCTCTCACCATAGGCACGCTCAGGTATCAAGGTAAAGGTCCGGCGATCACCGACTTTTGCCCCCTGCATCTCCTGTTCAAATCCCGGAATCATCTGTTGGTGTCCGACCAGGAAGGTCAAAGGGTCATTACCTTCACTCGAGTCGAATACGCTTTCATCCTGTAAAGTGCCGGTGTAATGGACGCTTGCGACCACATTTTTAGACATTTTCAGTTCACTCACATACTCATCTCTTGGTGGTGAATTTCTTTACCAGTTGACTCAACTGTTCAGCGACGTCCTCGGGGAGAATCAACTCAGTAACTTTCTGCTTGATGAATGAATGCGATTCACTCACTCCCACACGCTCACCCTTGGCCCAAATCTGGCCGAGGATATTCGAGCGGTGCTCTTCAAGAACTCTCTCATCATCGAGCATGGCGCGAACCGCATATTTGTATTCAAGATATTTTCTCCGGTCTAGTTTACGCACCTGTGGTTGCTTTCCCCCACCCTTGTCTTGAAATCTGCGCCTTCGTTTAGCGGCTGGTCTAGCGGCACCTGCCTCAGGTTTCCCGTCTCGTTTGGGCGGTTTCATACGCGGTGCGATATCATCCATCGGTGTTGCTGTCTGCGCGGTGATGGTTGCGGTGCGGTGGGTCATGACCGTCGTACCCTCTCCTCGAAGTGAATGGGCGATATGAGGACCGGCCACACTTGGGGTCTCTGTGGCATCATCCTTCCCCTCCTTCTCGGTTACCAGTTCTGGAACGGGGCTGAGTTCCGGTGTCGGTTCCAAGGCCTCGCGGGCAGCTTTTGTCTCAGCACTTCTACGCGTCATTTCATCCAACCGCTCATGCTCCAGTTGCTCGGATGAGGGTTTTTCTTTGTCGGGCTTGGAAACGGCCTCAGGTTTGCGAATTATGGGACCTGGAGCCACGACTGGGGGGGTTGTCGGAGTTTGGTCGACAATTGCTAAAGCTCTTTTCTTGGCCAGCGCTTCAGCGATTTCCTGTTTGGTCATCGATTGTGGCTTACCGACGCCGTCCGAATGCGGACGACCGCGCTTTTGAATAGCTGTTCTCACCGCTTTGGGGCGACCGCCGGCGCCCGATGCAAACGGATTCGATGGCTCATCTCTTCGACGTCTCAAGTTCACCCTCAACTGATGGGCCGCAAAGGACTCTTATATCGCTTTGTACCGAAATGCCACGATTATGACCACAGAATTGGGGTTTCATTTGTACGGAGGTGCTGATTGATGGCACTATTCCGTGGCTCAGTACTCTTCCCATGAAGTAGTTGTAAACGTCCTAACACAGCAATCATCGAGCCATTATCGACACAGTACATTTTTTCCGGAACAAAACTCTCTGCTGACCGCTCGCTGGCCATCAGTGAGCACATGTCCCGCAGTCGCTGGTTGCAGGCGACACCACCACCGAGTAATACCTCGTTTTTTCCGGTGTGAGCCAACGCCCTCTCAGCAACTTCGACACAGGCGGCAAAGGCATGTTCCTGCACACTCCAACACACCGCACCCAGCGGCTTACCCTTGAGCACCATGTGTCGTGCTGCAGTCAGTAACCCAGAGAACGCCAGGTCCATCCCCTGCACCGCATATGGCAATTCATAATCGGATAATCCACAATCGGGATTGGCACTGATCCACTCTTCTGCCAGTACCTCAACCCTAGGTCCACCGGGAAATGGTATACCCTGCTCACGCGCAAACTTGTCGAGCATATTACCAATGCCGATATCCAAGGTCTCACCGAGGATTCGGTAGCGGCCATCAAGACGAGCGATAATCTGGGTATTCCCTCCTGAAACATATAGCAATACCGGGTCATTGCACCCACAAACCTCTCTACCCACCTCGATATGTGCCACACAGTGGTTCACCCCGACCAGAGGTACATTCCACTCCCGTGACAGGGTACGAGCAACCGCCGCGCCGATTCTGAGGCATGGGCCCAAACCTGGACCTTGGGAGAATGCGACCGCGGTGATATCCTCAGGGGGGAGTCGGTTTTTGGCCAGTAATTGATGCAGTAACTCACCGGAGTGCGCAACGTGGTGATCGGCAGCCTCGCGGGGATGTATACCACCTTGTTCGGGACGGATGAACGATGACATGGAGGGAAGAGGGTGGCCGCTGGAATCACACAGACCAAAGGAAAAGGTGTGAGCGGTCGACTCGATACCCAAGGTGAACCCCATAATATCGTTATACCGCTCTGGGGCATAGCATATGAACACTCCCCGCTGTGCGAAGTATATGCGAACCGTGTTGCTCAACTGTGGGCCAATCGTTCACCTCGACCACGGAGGTGAACTACCGATGGTTGGCTCATTGGTCGATGAGGTTGAAACTCTGGTCAGCGATTGCGGCGGAATCGTCATTCACGATGATACGATTGAGTGCATCGCAGAATCATCTGAACTGGCGAGCGAATACCTCACCGGGGAAATTGGCGAGCAAGATGAGCCGATTCTGGTTCATCAGGGCACCGATACCACGATTTGGAATATTTCAGGTCATGCCGTGATTCCCGGTTTCGTAGATGCCCATACCCATCTGTTGTGGGCTGGCGACCGTTCCCGTGACGTGAT
>JAPOGE010000100.1 GCA_028283345.1 Candidatus Poseidoniales archaeon | reverse complement strand
TCGGTAAGAAGGATAGATTGGCGCACCTGTTGGAATTACTCACCAAAGGAGAAGTTTTCCAGGCCCGTGCAGACCTATCTACCAATCTAAGAATCATTTCTAACCTGACCTGGGAAGAAGGGATTGCAGTTTGGGGCAAGCCCGACCTCCACTATCGTACCGGTGCGGTTGATTTGGCGGCATGGCGACTCGATGCCCGTCTCGGTAAAAAAGGAGGGATTCCGATTCTAGTCGGAGTGCACGTGGTCGAGGATACTTGGGAAGTGGTCGGCCTGCGTTGCGAAGCTCCCGAGGGGATGGCTTGGAAGATTATCAGGGCCGAGCCCAGACTGCTGTTCAGGCGAGATGAGTTATTCCTGGACCAGTTGCATCAGGGTACGAGGACCTTCATCGAAATGGAAATCATCGGCGATGGCAGTGGAATCGAGTTCAGCCTGTCGGGTACGGTAAAGGGCAAGCCGTGCGCGATGAAAACCCCGAGCGCGATGATGATGATGGCCGAAGAGGAATAATCAGCCATTTCGGCGACGATTTTCGGCCTCACTACGCACACTTCGCTCGACATCAGCAGCTGATATTGACAGGGATTCACCTAGATCTTCTAACGCCTTCCTGGCAATCTTGTCGAATTTTCTCGGCATATGTAATTTGAGCAATACCACAACAGAGCCCCTGTGCCCTCGCCGATTGGCCAGGCCGCGCCCACGTATCTCGATGGTTTGGCCTGCGGATGAGCCCTTGGGAATATCAATTACCAATTCCTTACCATCGATGTGATCGAGACTAACCTTGGCCCCTAATGCCAGATCGGGGAATCCCACCGGCAGTGACATGATCAAATCTACGCCATCTCTCTCAAACCATGGGTGCGCCTCAACCTCTAGTTGAATTATCAAGTCACCAGAATCCCCCCCACCTTGCGGTGCTGGCTCTCCCCTGCCGCGCATTCGCAATCTGGTGCCACTCTCGGCACCAGCGGGAATGTCAAAGCGTATCTTCTGCTTTCGGGTCTCGCGACCATCACCGCGGCAATTGCGGCATGGCTTATCGACAATCGAACCTTTGCCCGAGCATTCTCGGCACTGTTGGGTCGATTGATTAACCATGAATGGGCCGACCTGTTGGCGCACCGTGACCGAACCTCTGCCACCGCATACGGTGCAGTGTCTGGTCTTGGACGGGTCCTGCGCACCGGTACCATCACAGGTGGCACAATCATCCAGAAGGTTGAGTTCCAACTCCTCGCTCCTGCCTTCGACAATCGCCGCAAAAGGAATTTTATGGCGCAAAAGAACATCACTACCTCTACTGTTGCGTCGGCGCTGACCGCCACCGAAGAATGAGGAGAAGATATCGTTAAGATCACCGGAGAAGATATCTTCAAAATTCATCTGGAATCCTTGAAATCCACCACCGCCACCGCCACTCAACCCCTGGTGCCCATAACGGTCGTAGACCTGACGCTTCTCTGAATCAGATAATATTGCATATGCCTCTTGAATTTCCTTGAATCTCTCTTCCGCATCTTTGGCATCAGACTTGTCCGGGTGATACTTTCTCGCAAGACTACGGAAGGCCTTCTTGAGTTCGCCACCATCAGCCTGCTGGCTCACCCCGAGGACTTCGTAGTAGTCCCGCTTAGTTGACATCATCTGCCGCGGAGTGCGGGTGACTCAAGAACGCTACGATTGCCCGAACTACAATCTTGTTCCGCATTGTTCGCAATATCTGGTCTCGGAGGGATTACTGAATCCGCATTCAGTACAGCGATTAATTGCATAGCCACTACTCACCACGCCGGTTCCGGTCGGGTCGTATGAAGCAGTTTGACCACTCGATGAAGGGGTTGCCAAAGAGGCTAGCGATTCCATTGAATCCGACCCGGTGCCATAGATTACAGCAACCTGAGGGTCGACTTGAATCGGTTCGGGACGAGGCTGTGATTCGGGACTCGGCACTGCTGTTGCCACGGGCTCGCCACCGATGGTGAGAGAGGGATCATAAGACTTCACCGATTCCGCAGTATCCGGTTTCACCGGAGGGGCTGGTTCCGACGGTTCAGCCTCTGCCTCTACCTTTTTCCTCTGCGCAACCCTACTACCGAACCAATCGATCAGACGATCCATCGCGCCCTTTCTGCGGACAACTCCTGAAGTGGCTTCGACCGCTTCGTAATCATAGGTATCCTGTCCGGAAACCCTACGGGTGGATTTGACCACGTGGTCTTGCTCGACCAAGAGGTTTATCTCCGCGCCATCATTTTCTTCAGTGATTTCTGCAGTCTCTCTTTCTGAAGCCAAACTACCAGCCGCACCCCTCAATGCAACCTCTCCTTCTTCCCCAAGACCGGTGGGGACCGCGACATCGGTTTCCCAGACCCCACGCTCCTCAGCACGAATGTGGCCATTGACAGATTGCATGGCCTTTTGCCGCTGCCATTCGTAATCACGCACAGTTCTCGAACGCGAGTACAGAGTATACCCCAGTCCCAATGCCGCGGCATATATCATCCACTCGAAATACCATGAATCTGCGAACAATAATTGCAGTGGAGTGAGGATACGGATGAGCATTATAGTCACTAGAAGGGGAACCAGCAACAAGGCCCAGGAAGTGGCACTGTTTTTCCTCACCATGGATGGGTGCTAATGTTTGAATTGTTGAAGGTTATCCCATTCAACCCACCCATGCATCATCTATCGGTGATATCACCAGCCCGCCGGAAGGTCGAAGACAACAGCCCCAAGGTGAAGAAAACATGGAGTATCAGCAAGCATAACGGCAGACCGAGCAACAGGCTGGGCCGGCGCTGCGAAATAGTTCCCCGGAGACCTTCCAATGTGAGAGCGAGAGCATAGGCCAAGACGGGATAATACCAATATTCGACGGCAAATATCAGCAACGACAATGTCAGTACTATTCCCAAGGCAGGGAGTATCTCACGAATCGAACCACGTTCGGGATGGCGCTTCAAACTCTCCATCCGCCACGCGCCATAACGCCAGGACATTTTGATGAAAGTGGACATAGTGCGACGTTTTCTCATATTTATATGGCTGATGTCACTACGCCATAACTGCCAGTTCTTTTTCAGCAGGCGCATCGAAAGGTCACTGTCCTGAGTGGTATGAAATCTTTCATCCCAACCCCCTACCGCCTCAAGTGCTTCACGACGATGAATGACGAAAGCGGGAATATGGTGCTTTTCGCGCCCATTGAATTGAGCGAATTGACCACCGCTATTACCCAATGGTGAGACCAGAGTAGCCTCCACCCACCTTCCGAACATTCCGATATTCTGTTCATCCGACCTCACCAAAGTGCCGATTCCGGCTATTTTTTTTCCTTCTTCGGCCTCTATGTCGAGCAGGTCGGCAATCCGTGATTCAATGTGGTCAGCGGGGATGTGGGCATGGGCAATCATCTCAAAGATGAGGTCGGCGGTGCCGTCGAGATGCTGTAAAGCGATATTTCTCGCCTGTGGAGTATACTTCCCGGGGTTGTCGAGTAATTCGATGACCGGTTGGTCTTCAACCGCCTCGTCAATCAGACTCTCAACCACGCCCAGAGTGCCATCGGTACTGCCGCCATCGACGATGATGATACGGTGATATTTGGCCGGGTAAGTTTGCTTAAGCAGGCTCTTGATGCACCTTGTGATGCCATCTACCTCGTTAAGGGTGGGGATGACCGTTGCCACCCTTTGCACTTCACCCATATGCTCCCAACCACCACTACTCTTGTAAGATATCCGATAAGAAAATATTGCGGCAACGGTTAATTGCTGTTATGACCTGTGGCCGAACATGACGAGAGTCGACGGCATTGGTCAAGGAATAGAGGTTGCAGTGTCAACCACCATCGCACCAGGAGAAAGTTATGCCCTCGTGGTTGAGTCGGTGCGTAATATCTTCCCCGATTTTCCCGATTCAACCCCGGAATCCGCCGCGTCATTTCCCTGCGAAAACAATAATACCACCCTTAAGCACGAAGGTCTGTCATTGGCGAATTTCCTTGGTATGGCGGCGCAACAACGGGTTCTCGACACCGCTTTGGATTCGATGAGCAAGCATCTGGATGACGACAAAAGTAAGTTTACGATATCGCGTCAGGCCGCATTGGCTGAAAAAATTTCTTTTTGCCGACTCGGTGAGGGCGTTTTAGGTGGCATCATTACAATAAAAATAGAGGGATTACAGTTAGCCGAGTGGATCGAAGAGGCAACTTGGCATCCAGGGCGTGATGAGGTCCCCCGAAAGGTTCGCGATGACTTCAGCATGGGAGATGATGGTGAGCCGACTACCTGGCTTGACTAGCGAGTTTCTCGGCGACGATTGAGATCATCGGAAGATCAGCCTCTATCCAATCCGCATCTTCCAATTCTTCCACCTCTAACCAGCGTTTTTCGTCGTGAACACTGAGAGAAATATCTCCCGAAACCCAAGCGACCTCCCACGTGTGTAATTCCAAAACGACCGCGTCCGACTGAACACGGTGGACACAAAGAGGCCTAATCGGCTCAATCGTCAGACCCAATTCCTCCAACAACTCCCTCCTTAGGCAAGTAGGGATATCCTCTCCCACTTCCAACTTCCCTCCGGGAAATTCCCATTCTCCGGCAAATACCTCTCCAGGTGAGCGCCGGCACGATAGCAACCTGCCGCTAGCATCGCTCAAAACACCGGCAGCAACGCTGAGAATCGGCCGATTGACCATCCATGCCGCCACTTCCTCAACCACTTTCACCTGCTTGTCCAAAGCTAGTTTTTCTTCACTGGGAAGGTGGAGAAAGACGGTTGGCAGTTGCCGTCCAAGTCGGTCGCGGGCATCGACTCGATAGAGTGCACATAGTGTCTGAGCATAGGTTTCGTTGCAAATAAATGACCCTGCGTCCGAGGAAAGCGTGACTTTGGTTGAAAATGAATCAAGAGGAATTCGGTTGGTGGCAACAGTTGCATTCCACACTTCGGGACCGCCATCAATAATCACCTCAGAGGAACTTTGCCGCCCAAAATTATCGGGGCTTGAAAAATCACGACGATTTGCGGCCATCATCTCAAGGCGCGGGTGATTACAGGACTCACATAATCCCAGGTGAATGATGGCCTGCCAATCTGGCACCGCATCGCCCTGCAACTCTTTCGCTACTGACACAGTACCCTGCGCATCTACAGATAGCACTCTATGTTGCCACATGATTGAGGTGTCATTTCCACCATCGACGATGATTTCACCTCGCTGGTCACAGCGAGGCAGACTTGGGGCAACCATAGAAGAAGACCGGCGCTGACCCAGAATCTCAGCCACCTGCATCGAAACATTGCACTGGTGTTTGCCAAACGGCTCAAAACCTGTCACCAATACCGAGAGGGGTTGCACAACCATGCGAAAGGTATTGGGCACAACATCATTAGGGTGCGGCTAGTAGAGATTTTCACTTACGGAGGAGATGAACAAATGTTCATACCACCATCGATGGAGTACTTTGAGGCGAAGGATTGATGCGGAAAGCACCAGACCAAGCGAATGGTGAGGGTTGATGGGCGAGGCTGAGGAAATAGTCGTGCGCCTACCACAGAAGAAAATCGACAAGAGCAACGTGCTGAAAGTAATCTGGCTGCAAATAACCTCAGGAATCGGGCTATGGGGCTCATTCAAGCCGATTATCGCCGTCATCGTCGCCATGATCCCATTCCTATTCCTCGGCCAACACTTCAACCGCGAACATCGCCGCGCAGGTGACTGGACGTTGTTACAAATCCCACTTATCTTCACCGTTTTCTTCTGGATCGGCCTATATCTCTGGTCAATTTTCGATGCTTGGATGGTAGCGACTCAAAGTGTTAAGGCGGCACATAATAAGCGGCGAACGGCAACCTAGAAACCATCGGATAATTCAATCGGGCTGAACAACTGACCGATGGAAGAGGTGTTGGACAATTGAATTCGGGCAATTCTCTCCCACTCTCGAATCACCAGCAGGGCATCGTAGAGCGGGGTGGAGTGCTCATTTATCGCGGTGCGTATCACGGTGTCAAAAATATCCATCCGGTCGGCA